>DXFK01000162.1 GCA_019114495.1 Candidatus Blautia stercoravium | reverse complement strand
AGCGGAAGCCCTCTTCGTGAGGAAAATCCTCATTATTTACATTTTACTGCAAAAAAAGATGGAGACGGATTTTCAAATGGAGCTTATGACGGAATCTGTATGAAATCAGGTATGGAATATCGCGTGCGCTTTTATGCGAGAACCGTTTCCTATGAAGGAAACTTTCGGATATCAATAGAAAAACAGGGGACATGCTTTGCAGAAACAGTTGTGGAATCTGTTGCAGAACCACAGGAAGGTCTGCATAAATGGAATCTATATCAAACTGTAATAAAAGGGGAAGCGGACGTAAGAGGTGCAAAATTCTGCATCCGCCTGTCAGGAGAAGGAATTGTGGAATTTGATTTTATTTCCATGTTCCCGGCAGATGCAGTGGCAGGTCTGTTTCGAAAAGATTTATTTGAGAAGCTGAAAGAAATGCATCCTGGATTTATCCGTTTTCCGGGAGGCTGTATTGTAGAAGGAAATACGCTTTCAAATCGCTATCGCTTTAAGGATACCCTGGGAATACCGGAAGGAAGAAAGCATAACTGGAACCGTTGGGCTGTTCATGATACGAAAGAAGAAGAGGGATATCACAACCAGTATTCGCATTACAATCAGACTTTGGGACTTGGATATTATGAATATTTTCTGTTATGTGAACTGACAGGCGCAAAACCGCTGCCAGTGCAGAATGTAGGAATGGCATGTCAATATCAGTCATTTGAGAAGGTTGATATAGGAACAGAAGAGTTTGAACAGTTTATACAGGATACACTGGACCTTATAGAATTTGCCAATGGAAGTCCAGAATGCGGTTTTGGAAAAATACGTGCTCAAATGGGTCATCCGGAAGCTTTTAATTTGGAAATGATTGGAATCGGTAATGAACAGTGGGAAGCTGAAGAAGCAGATTTTTTTGCACGGTATTCAGCTTTTGAGAAGGCGATCCATGCAAAATATCCGGAAATCCAGCTGATTGGTTCGGCAGGGCCGGACATTGTTTCGGAAAAGTATGAAAAAGCCTGGGAGTTTTATAAAGAAAAAATTGCAGGAAATGATAGCTTTGTTCTTGCTGTTGATGAACATTATTATGTGAAACCGGAATGGTTATATGACCATACAGATTTCTATGATCATTATCCGAGAGAATGTAAGGTGTTTGCAGGGGAATATGCAGCTCATCCATTTAATGGAATGAATCGTCCGGATGCCAATACTCTGGACGCTGCATTGGCTGAAGCAGCATTCCTGACGGGGATAGAGAGAAATGCAGACGTAGTCTTTCTTGCTTCCTATGCGCCGCTGTTTGCAAGAATCGGATATGCCCAGTGGTCTCCGGACATGATCTGGTTTAATGACCAGATCTGTTATGGCACTCCAAGCTATTATGTACAGGCACTATATGCGGCCAATATGGGAACAGTGACGCTGGATCTTGAGGGGCAGGAAAAGGAACTGAGAAATCTGGGACTCTATGTGAACTTCAGTCTGGACGAAAAGTCTGGTGATATGATTGTAAAAGCAGTTAACCGTACATGTGAGGACCAGACATTGTGTATAAATTCTCCAGATACGTTTCAATTATCAGAGAAAATGCAGAGGATAGTATTGACCGGCGATGACAAAAACGGATATAATTCTGTTGAAGAACCGGAAAAAATTATTCCTGTTCGGACAGAAGAGAATTTCAGCGGTTCAGTAAATCTTCCGGCAGAAAGTTTTACTGTTGCGAGAATTGCAGTGAATTGCTTCGATACATCCCTGTCCTAATGCCATTGTGACAATGGTGGCTCTTCATACGATGTATGTGGTGAAAGGAATAGGGGGGAAGGGAGAAAAGTCCCATATTCCGGCCTTTTTATTTGATAGGTATTTAATGTAAAATTAACCACAGGGAATCCTTTTTCTTTTTTGCTTAGTGATATTCTTGGTAGAGTAGATTTTCAGCAAAAAAGGAAAAGGATTCTTTATATTGTGGGAATTTTTTGTATTTAAGATATACTTATCTACAATGCAGCTGTATTAAGAGACTATGATTTTCATTTCATAAATCCATGTGTTTTCTCATTTTCCGGATATAGTTTACCAGAAGAATAATGCAAAC
Source organism: Candidatus Blautia stercoravium (assembly GCA_019114495.1). Lineage (GTDB taxonomy): Bacteria > Bacillota > Clostridia > Lachnospirales > Lachnospiraceae > Blautia > Blautia stercoravium. The sequence goes on along the minus strand of DXFK01000162.1, from coordinate 32,750 downwards.
CAGATCAATGACCACAACTGCAATAATAGACTGCATACCATAGTAAATACCAGCAGTTTCTGCAATTTTACCGATAATGGACGGCATGAGAATAGAACCAAAGCTGGCAAGGGTGAGAATGAAACTCCAGGCCAGAGAATACTTTTGGATAATGCTTCCGGAAAAGGAAACCGTGGTGGGATAAAGCCCTGCCATACTGAAGCCAAAACCCATAATTCCCAGAAGAATCAGCGGTGTAGTGGAGCTGAACAGCAGTAGGATTAAAAATCCTACCAGTCCGAAGCCCATAACCAGCAGCAGCCATTCCTTATGAACTCTGGTGGAGAGCCATGCCGTTAAAAGGCGTCCGGCTAGAATCATGACCCATAAAAGGCTGGCAGTGACCTGAGAAAGAGATTCCGGCAGCAGTCCGGTATCCTTAAAGTAAGTAATCATCCAGCCAATCACTCCCTGTTCTGCACAGAGATAGAAGAACAGAGTCAGTGTGCAGAGATAAAACAGAGGTTCTTTGAAAAAAGCAAAATCAGCAGCTTTTTTTGTCTGTTTTTCTTTTTTTTCTTTAACGGAATCAGGAATCATAAAATACATGACCCAGCTTAAAACACCCATTATCAGCATAAAATAGCAGGCGTAAATCCAGTGGGCGCTGTCTGTCCGTGACATGGCAAGCAGCAGAAGCGGAAAAGCAAAGGCGCCGATAGCAAACATGGCATGCAGACCATTTAAGAGTGATGCCTTACCGGGAGCCAGCTCGTTAATGGAGGTGTTGCAGAAGTTACTGGTAGCGCCCCGCGCCATACCGGTGAAGAAAAAGGCCAGTGCCAACATAAAATTATTGTCAGAAAGAATAATGACCAGGTAGGAAAGGGCAATGAAAGAATTGAAAAAGAGAATGCTTTTCTTTCTTCCCCAGACTTCCGATAAAGCACCGCAGGCAAAGCTGGAAATCAGATTTCCTACGGAATGAAGGCTGACGATCATACCGCAAAAAGCATAAGCCAGCCCCCGGGAATCCCGGATATAAGGCAGGAGTGAGCCGATGGAGAGTGCAAGCATACCGTTTATGATGAAGACACCGTAGCTGCACAGAAATTGTCTGTTTTGATTTCTGTCTTGAAACAATGATAAGTCCCCCTCTTTCTAAAATTTAAAATGCGAAACCGAGTATAGTCTAAAACAAATCTGTAGTTTCGTCAATGGAAGAATCCCACTTTACAATGCGGAAATAGTAACAGAATCTTATGTCATTGAAGTTAATATTTCAACAAGGGTTTAAGAAAATTACAGGGATGACCCCAAGAGAGTACGAAATGAGGAGGAAGAACTGAGGGACAGGTTTATCATTTTTCGTATTCTCAAATGAATTCAAGTATACTATAATACACTATGGATATAAAAAGTGTATTGCGCAGACCGAAGGGTTTCAAAAAGGAGAACGCATGAAAAAAATTTTTGGGTATACAATATTCAGCCAGTTGGTGGTCTTTTCACTTCTGATTAGCGTGGTTCCGGTGATTGTGATGTTTTCTCTATTGTTTATGCGGATGGAGAAAATGGTGGAAAGTGAGCTGAACAGCTCTCATCAGCAGACGGTTTCCCAGTATACGAAGAACGTGGAGGAGAAGCTGGCCAGATATCAGGAAAGTATCAGTTATATCGCCAACAACACGGCTTTGATTCAGGCCATGGAGTCTGTAGATGCGAACCTGCAGCAGCGGGGGCAGGAAATCAGCGAGGAAGTAGCCAAGTCCCTGCTTTTGGACAGGCCCAGTGAAATCTCAAATTGTGTGGTGTATTCTCTGGATGAAGACAATCCCGTATACGGTTCCCGAGTAGCTATGATGGAAGCCGCAGAAAAAGAGCCCTGGTATAAAAGAGAGCGGATGGACAGGAGAAACTGGTTTCACTACTATTCCCAGGCGGAGAAGACTCAAGTGCTGTCTTTAGTTATGCCGGTGGTTGACGTAAATATTGAAAATTACACAAAACAGCAGCTGGGAAGTGTGAAGCTGGATATTGACCTGGGTAAGTTTTTGAAACCGGCAGGGAATGGAAGCTATACAGTCATGGTTTATGACGATAATTACGAGCTTCTTTATGCCAGCGATGAAAAACGCAAGTTGAAAATCAAACAATACCTGGAGGAAAAGAAGTTTCCGGAAGGTTTCAAAAAGCAGTATATGACAGAGTACAGCCAGTTGGACGATTTTCAGATGAATATTCTTTTTCTGTTTAACAATAGTGAACTTGTGGAAAAACAGGGGGAGATTTATCTGTTGGTATTTCCGGCGCTTTTGCTTGTTCTTTTGTTTGCGCTGGGTTTTGCTTATTTGTACAGCAGAAAGTTTTCGTCCCGAGTGGAGCAGTTAGTGCGGAAATTTGAAATTGCTGAAACAGGAGATCTTGCTATTCGGGCGCCTATTCCGGGACAAGACGAAATCAGTCAGTTAGACAAAAAGTTCAGTCATATGCTGAAGAAGCTGGAACAGCTTATCCAGAAAGAATATGTGCAGGAACTGGAAAAAAAGGAAGCCCAGTTTCGGAACCTGCAGCTGCAGATTAATCCCCATTTCCTTTATAATACCCTGGAAACGATCAGTTCTCTTGCGGCAGTCAGGCAGGTGTTCCCTATCTGTGATATGTGCCAGAAGCTGGGAGATATTTTCCGTTACAGCATCGGCAAAAATTACGGAGAATATGTGACTGTGGAAGAGGAACTTCGGCATACTCAGAATTATGTGTTTATTCAGAAAATGAGGTACAGCCGTTTTGCAGTGTTTTACAATGTGGAAATTGATACCAAAAAACAAAAGGTGCTGCGTTTTATTTTGCAGCCCATTGTGGAGAATGCCATTCTTCATGGACTGCGGGAACTGGCCAGCAGCGGAACCTTGGAAATTTCCATCTATAACGAGGAAACCTGCATGGTAATTTCCGTGACGGATGATGGCGTGGGTATGGAGAAAGAGAAGGTGGAGGAACTGAGTCAATATATTAACAGCTCGGACAATCTGAAAGACACAGGGCGAAGCATTGGAATACGCAATGTAAATCAGAGAATCAGGCTTTCGTGCGGAGAGGAATATGGAATTACCATTCAGAGCAGCCCCCATGGAGGAAGCTCCTTTTTTCTCAAGTTGCCGCTGATTTTTACAGAGGAGGATAAGGATGAACTACAGTTTACTAATCGTTGATGATGAGGAATTGATTCGGAAGGGAATACGCGCCCGCCTGGAATATCTGGAAATTTCTTTTTCACACATTTATGAGGCTTCATCTGGTTCGGAGGCTTTGCAGATACTGCGTGCCTTCCGGGTGGATATTGTAGTGACGGATATTCGGATGCCCCAGATGAGCGGTCTGGAACTTATGGAGGAAGGGCAGAAGCTTCAGGAGGGAATTTCTTACATTGTACTCAGTGGATATGCGGAGTTTGAATATGCGAAACGGGCATTGGAACTGGGGGCAAAGGCGTATCTTTTAAAGCCTCTGTCCAATGAAGAACTGAAGCGGGAATTTGAACAGCTTTTTGCCGCTATGGAGAAAGCGCAGAAGATGAAAAATGCAGTCAGCGCCCACAGCCTTTTAAGCAGGGAAAGGGTGGAATACAGGCTGGAAAAGGAGATGAATCGTTTCTGGGGAACAGGGGGACAGGAGGCGAATACCTATCCGGAGCTTCTGGAATATTTTCCCTGGCTGTTTCAGGAAGGGTATCAGGGTTATCTGGCTCTTGTAAATATTGAACGCAGCAGTTATCAGTCCAGTGGATTTCGGGAAAAAGATATTGGAATTCTGCAAATTTCCGTTAAAAACATCTTTCAGGAAATTCCCACAGTTTTCCAGAAGCTTCTGGTGGGAAATCTGTCCAACATGAATCAGATGTACGCAGTCTTTCTCTGGAAAAAAGGGGAAAATCCCATGAAGATGCGGGAAGAGGTAGAACAGATGTTTTTGAAAATGCAGTCTGTTTTTCTGGGGAAAATGGAGATATCTTTAAGCTTTGGCGTCAGTTTGCCGGCGGAAAGACCGGGACCGGTGCAGGCGCAGCAGGCCCGTATGGCATTGAAGCAGCGTCTCGTCTGGGAAAAATCCGGTATTTATTTTTTTGAGGATGAGAATCAGGATATGACAAACCCCATTCCCACTGCGGAGTTGAACCAGTTGGGCTATTTTATTGAGAAGCGGGAACTGCGGAAGGCGAAGGAGCTGCTGCATGAGATTTTTTCACAGGATAAGGTGAAAAAATACAGTACCTCTTATCTCCGTGTGACATGGGTCCGGGTACTGAGTATGCTGCTGCGGTATTTTCAGCCCCAGGAGAACCCCAATGCCAGTATGGAGAAGCTGTTGATGAGCTTTCATCAGATGGATTCCTTTGAGACTATTTGGGAGGCAGAACAAAAGGTATGGGAACTGATTCTGGAGTGTGTTCAGACGGAAAAGGGGACAGAGACAGATTCAAAGAGCAAGATTCAGCTGGCAATCCGATATATTCAGAATCATTATGCCGAAGATATTGCAGTGAATGAGATGGCGGAAAAGTTTGGTATGAGCCCCAATTATTTTTCCTCGATGTTTAAGAAGGAAACTAATAAATCACCTGTGAATTATATTACGGAATATCGGATACAGAAAGCCAGGGACTATCTGGTACATTCAGAGGAGAGCGTGGTGGATATTGCCCAAAAAGTGGGGTATGAGGACAGTCAGTATTTTTTCAGAGTATTTAAAAAAGCAGTGGGAGTGACCCCACTGCAGTATCGGCGGCAGCACCGAAATGAATAGGCTATAAATATATGGCACTTCCAACGCAGATGAGATGTTCCAGTGAGGTGTCAGACTCAAAGAGTTTGGGAATCAGAATGGTATCTCTGCCAAAGGAAGAAAGAGAAAATGGTTCTTCCAGAGGTTGGGTGATGGTCTGGGTGGCAGAACGGACACTGACCAGATAGGGGCAGCCGGGATTGTGTGAATACCCCGGTTTGTGGGTTTCCGTCAGAGCAAAGGTCAGCAGGCTTCGGCTTTTGTCCACTTTGGCAGTCAGTACCGGACCTTTGGAAATACAGGTTTTCCCGGTGCGTATGGCATGCTTCAGTTCTTCTGCAATGTTTCCGTCCTTTTCTCCCTGGATAAACGTAGCATACTGACCTTTCATATCCCATTTACCGTGCAGGTCCATGCCGCAGGTCACAGCAAGGACATGTCCATCCAAAACCAGGGATTCCCACAGCAGAAGTCCCCGTTCATTCACTTCGTGAAGAGGCTCCGGATTGTTGAAAATTTCTATAAAGTCTACACAGGAATAATCTGTGACTGTCATATCAAAACCGCATCCCCGTGCAAAAGGGTGGCCGTAGGAATAGGGATGAGCAATGCCGGCAAGGGCATTTTTGCTCCGTATGGCCTCAAAGAGGAGTTCCGGCCGGTGGGGATTAATGGTTTCCCAGGGAACATATTCTTCCAGATTCAGGCAAAGGATATGACCATAATAGGTGGTGTACTCCATACCGTAGATACACTGAATGGGATAGGCATCCTCTGCTAAAAGTTTTTGAATTTTTCTATGGCCGGATATGGTGTTGTGGTCAGTGATAGCAAAAGCGTCTGCTTTGTCAGATACCATATGTTCCACCAGCTCCCGGCAAGTGATGGATGCATCGGATTCCGTGGTGTGATTGTGAAGCTCCAAACGTTTGTACATGTCTGTTTCCTCCTTACAGAAGCGGCTGCCTGTCCGCTTTATTATCGTGTGATTATCGTGCCGTTACACAAAGATGGTAATGGGTATTATCAAGCAAAACATTGAATACCAGAATTGTAATCCGCAGCACCCCCTCTATGCGCTCTACAGGAAGACAGCCTTCTGTGGCTTCCCGGGCGGTAAAATGCATGTGGCGGGAAGTGAGCTGACGGTGTACACAGCCGATAAAGGTGTCGTTTAATGTGGCAAGGGTATGAATTTCCGTTTTCATTTCCCCTGTCATCAGCCGGTAAAGCTGCTCGTCGTTCAGTTCCAGACCATATTTGCTGCGGCAGATATCTCTGACTTCCGTTTTTCGTTGGTTTGTCAAATCTTCAGCCGAAAAGTGCTGCTTATCAAAGGTAAAAGCAATATCCAGTTCGCAAAAGGTTTCCGGCAGGCAGACAGTATAGGAAATCTGTCCTACAAAATCTTTCTGAAGGGTTCCTTCCGTATGATAGAGTTCTCTCATTTTTTCCATATGTACCTCCTGTAATGCAGGGTGAGGGGAATTTTCCGTTCCGGACACCGGCAAAATATTGGAAATACTATAGCACAGTGAAACAGCAGAAACAATAGAAAAAATAAATTCGTAGAAATGTCCAGTCTTATTCAGAGTTTTTTTCATTTTCTGTAAGAGAAATCTCTAGTATACTTTATTTTACAGAGCGAAAGAAAGGAGAGAAAACTACATGAAACATAGAAAACTGATGTTTGGACAAGACGGGACCTTTAAGATTATGCAGCTGACAGATATTCATTATACGGATGATGACGAAACAGACCGCAGAAGTGTGGTTCAGATAAGGGAATGGCTGCAGAAAGAGCAGCCGGATTTGGTCATGGTCACAGGCGATGCCGTGTATGGTACAGACAATCTGGACAATATCAAAAAAGCCATGGCGCCTCTGACAGAGTCCGGAATTCCCTGGAGTTTTGTTTTCGGAAATCATGATGTGGAGCATCACAGTGACCGGGAAACTTTGTTTGGCATATTGGAGAAAATGGAGGGGTTTGTGGGATATCATGATTCTGATTCCGGGGATGGATACGGAAATCATATGCTTCCCATCTATGACAGGGAGGGAACCCTTCGCTGGGTTGTGGCAGGTATGGATTCGGGGAATAAAAACCCACTCCCTCAGGTTGGTGGATACCAGTATGTAAGCCGCAGACAGATTGCCTGGTATGAACGCTGTCTAAAGCGGCTGGAGCAGGAAGCAGCCCAGTTCTCTGTACTGGAATTTCAGCATATGGCAGTACCGGAAATAGAGGATTTATGGCGTTTTGGAAAATGTTGGGGGGTGAAAAGGGACGGTTTTGGATGTCCTTTTGTCAATTCAGGGCAATTTCTGGCAGCTTTGGAAGACGGACATACCAGAGGCATGTTCTTTGGACATGACCACACCAACTCCTTCTGGGGAAATCACTTCGGCATTGTGCTGGGGTATGGCCGAATCAGTGGATGCGGAGGATATGGCGCGGAGGACTATCCAAGAGGTACCAGACTGTTTGTTCTGCGGGCGGACAATTTGGAACAGTTTGAGACATATGAGTTGTTGGATAATGGAAATTATGTGCGTAATCCATGGGGATATACACCGCTGAGCAGGAGAGATGAAGGATGAAACTTGTGACATTTAACATAAGATGTGATTTTAATCAGGATGGCGAGAATAGCTTTTGCTTTCGCAAGCCGCTGATTCGGGAAAAGCTGGAGCAGGAACGGCCGGAAGTCATCTGTTTTCAGGAGGTACTGCCACATGTGGCGGTTTGGCTGAAAGAGGAACTTACCGATTATTATGTAGTGGGCTGTGGCCGCAGCCAAAGTCTGGAGGATGAGCAGGTGAGCATTGCCTTCCGGAAAGACACTATGAATCTGATTTCCATGGAGACTTTCTGGTTGTCACCTACACCCCAGACACCGGGTAGCCGTTATCAGGAGCAGAGTGAATGCCCCAGAGTGTGTACAGAGGTGCTGTTGGAGGAGATCAGAGAAAAAAAGGTGTTCCGCCTTTTCAACCTGCACCTGGACCATCTGGGGGCAGAAGCCAGAAAGCTGGGGTTGTCCCAGATTTTGCAAAAAGCGGGAAAAGCTGTATTGTTTCCAGAGGCACCGGTGATTCTGGCAGGAGATTTTAATGCAGAGCAGAACGGAGAAGAACTGCAGCTCATGAAGAACTTTCCGTCATATCAGAATGCTGCAGAGGGAATCGGTGTTACCTACCATGGGTTTACGCCGGAGGATAAGCCGGAGAGTATTGACCATATTTTTTATCAGAGTCCTCTGTATTGTGAACGTGTGGAAAAGTGGGAAGACTGCAGAGGGAAGGTGTGGCTGTCAGACCATTATCCCATCTGCGCAGTGTTCTCATGGAAATCGTGAAATGGCTCTGGGTGACAACAGAATGTGACGAGGTTAAAGGGTATATAGCAAGAAGCGGAATGGAATAAGTGTATATAAAATCAATGTAAAGTTTGTAAAATATATGTATATTTTACAAACTTTTTACGTTCCAGGATAAAGAATTGTAGAAAAATCCACATATACCGATAATTTTATCCATTGCGGAAAGTGAGAGGGGAACTTTATAATAGGTTTGATAAATAAATGAAAGGAAAAGGGAAAAAAGATGCAAACTGTAAGTGCTAGGAAGCAAAAGAAGGACAAGCCTTCCCAAATGCCGCTGAAAAAACGGCTGATAAGGTATTGGCCGCTGTATGTAATGTTAATTCCCTGTATTGTGTACTACGTGGTGATTTGCTATGTGCCTATGGCAGGGTCGGTACTGGCCTTTAAGGATTATTCCTTTAAAAAAGGAATCTGGGGAAGCCCCTGGATTGGGCTGCAGTATTTCCAGACCTTCTTTTCCAGTTACGATGCGCCCAGACTGATTAAAAACACTCTGACCATTGGTGTCATCAAATGTATTCTGGAATTTCCGTTTGCCATTATTCTGGCTCTTTTGCTGAATGAAATCCGGAACATGAAGTTTAAGAAAATTTCCCAGACCATCACCTACCTGCCGCACTTTCTGTCATCAGTCATTATTATTACCATGCTGCAGAAAGTTCTGGCTCCAAACACCGGTATTCTGAATCAGTTTATTCAGCTGATGGGGGGAGACGGAAGTACCTTCTTTCTGATGGATGGAAAGTATTTCTATCAGATTTTATTTTCCATGGATTTGTGGAGAAACATCGGATGGGATTCTATCATGTATCTTGCGGCAATCAGCAGCGTGGATGTCTCTCTCTACGAGGCGGCAGAGATGGACGGATGTGGGAAACTGAAAAAAATGTGGCATATCACACTGCCTAGTATCCGCGGTACGATTGGCATTCTGTTCATCATGGGAGTAGGCGGACTGCTTTCCTCAGGGGTAGACCAAATCTGGCTTCTGCGGACTCCGGGAAATATGTCTCTGGCCGATACGCTGGATGTATATGTGCTCCGCGTGGGTCTGCAGGACGGACAATTTGGATATGCCACAGCAATCGGCTTGATACAGGGTCTTGTGGGACTGGTACTGGTCGTGGTATGCAACAAAATATGTAAGAAAATCACGGAAGTAAGTCTGTGGTAGAAGAGAAAGGAGACAGAGCATGAAGAAGAACATTGTAAAGAGAATACTTGCAGCGGCTATGGCAGGCACTATGGCGGTAGGTATGCTGACCGGCTGCGGAAGTAAGGAAAAAGAGACAGCGGTAAAGGAAGAGCAAGGAGATAAGCCGGATACCTGGATTGCGGACCGAACCATTAAAGTGCAGGTATATGTGGATGATATTGGAAGTACTCTTCCTGAAGATTTTAATAACACCCCAACCATGAAGAAAATTACGGAGCTGACGGGAATTAAACTGGACGTAAGGTATACGCCGGGTGACAGCGACGCAAAGGTGCTGGCTTCCCAGCTGGCCTCCGGCACAATTCCGGATGTTATTGTTACCTATCTGGATAATTCTACAAGACCGGAATTTCCCCTGCTTTTGAAAGCTGCCAAGGAAGATATGTTTGCAGATGTTTCCGATTATATGAAGAATTCCCAGGTATATTCCAAATATTATGAGGATGGATACCTGCCTAAGGACACCCATGACAACATTGTATTCCGGGATGATTTAGACGGTGTTTACCTGTGGCAGATGGGTATTGACGAGAAGGATACCTCTCTGGAGTATATTCCGGAGCAGGAGTATAAGGGCGGACTTTATATTCAGAAAAGAATTGTAGATGCCCTGGGCATTGACCCCACTGCTATCAACACCCAGGAACAGTTTTATGACTTGCTGGTGAAAATTAAAGAAGGCGGATTCAAGGATGACAATGGAAATGACGTATATCCCCTTGGTCCGAAATACTGGGGCGGTTCTGTGGATTCGCTGAAGAATATTGTACCGGGGTTCCGCTGGGGCGTCAGCGATGGGTACAATGTTGATAAGAGCGGCAATGTAAGACATGAGGCCGAGGAGGATTCCATTTATGATGAAATTAATTATGTGAGAAAGCTTCTGGACGAAGGTCTGATGAATCCGGAATTTTTCACCATGGATATGACCCGCGCCCAGGAGGTTTCCAAAAACCACAATTCTGCCATTATCGCGGATGTGCATAATTATGAAGATATTATTTATTCCAATGATGACTGGGTACCGCTGGGACCGTTGAATGATATCCAGGGAAACAACAAAATTGTGACAAACGGAAAGACCGGACGGGGCTGTATGGCCATTTCTTCAGAAGCAGAGAATCCGGAAGAAATCTTCAGATTTTTTGACTGGCTTTCTACAAAAGAAGGGCAGATGATTGCCCAGTATGGTGCAGAAGGCGTTTCTTATGATTTGGTAGACGGAAAACCGGTTTTAAAAGAGGAAGTTCTGGAAAAACTCAACGAAGGAGATACCGATTACCTCATTAATAAAGTGGGAGCTGCCTTTGGAGGTGTGGGAAATTATTTCTTTAAGTTTGTTCTGACCAATATCAACGACCTGGAAAACTTCGGTGAAAGCCGTCCCGGCGCAGGAAGCAGCAAAACGTTTGAGCGAAGCGTACAGATTGCCAAAGACTACCCTGTGGAGAAAAAGCTGGTGGAAGGTCTTAACGCAACTGCTTATCTGTCTGCACCGGAGCTGTCCTCAGTGAAAACCCAGTTAGATTTGCTGGATTGGAACGAGGTTCTTGTACAGGCATTCTATGCAAAGTCTGATAAAGAAGTGAAACAGATTATCGAATCCTTCCGGGAGCAGCTTAAAGCGGCCGGCGTGGAACAGTTTGAGGATTATGTTTCTGATATTTATAAAAACGACAAAGAGGCTGTTAATTTCTACAGCTAATATGCAGGCAGAGTGCAGTGTCTCGAAAGAAAGGAATGAAAAAAATGAAAGGTATGAAAACAAATGGGAGTTCCCAGAGGAACAAAATCAAGACCAATAAAACGGACGCTCTGGTTCAGTTTGTGATTTATCTGCTAGTCATTCTTCTTTGCCTGGTGATTCTTTTTCCATGTCTGAACGTTCTGGCTCTGTCGTTTAATGACGGACAGGACGCAGCCAGAGGAGGAATCTGGTTCTGGCCTCGGGAGTTTACGCTGGACAATTTCCGGGAAGTATTCAAAGACGGAAGCATTATGGCGGCATACGGTATCAGTATTGCCAGAACGGTTATCGGTACGGTGCTGAGCCTGTTTATCACTTCATTGGCAGCGTTTTCTTTGAAACAGCAGGATTTGCCTGCACGCAAGCTGATTACGGTTTTGATTACATTTACTATGCTTTTCAGCGGCGGTATGATTCCCACCTATATCCAGTATAAGAATCTGCATTTGCTGAATTCCTTCTGGGTATATGTGGTCCCCAGTCTGGTAAGTGTTACCTATTTGCTGATGATGAGAACCTTCTTTGAAGGGATTCCGGACAGTCTGGAGGAATCTGCAAAGCTGGATGGATGCGGTTATTTTCAGATTTATGCCAGAATTATGATGCCGTTAAGCAAACCGGTTATCGCCGTAGTAGGACTGTATATTGCGGTAAACCACTGGAACGACTGGTTTGCAGGTGCGTTTTATGTAAATGACAGTGCACTGTGGCCGGTGCAGACTGTGCTTCAGAATATGTTGACCAAGTCTATGAGCCAGCAGCAGCAGGTAACTTCTGTTGCGCAGGCTCTGGCACAGAGTGCAGCAAGCACCACGACGGATTCGCTGAAAATGGCAGCGGTTATTGTTACAACTGTTCCCATTCTGTGTGTATACCCTTTTGTGCAGAAATATTTTGCAAAGGGAGCCATGATTGGCGCAGTGAAAGGATAATGATTAGAAATACCAAGGGAAAATAGAGGGAAAGTAGGAATGAAGGAAAAAAAGTGGGATGCGTATATCTATGGAGATGTAAACATTGATTTGGTGATTCCCGGGGTGCAGCATTTTCCAAATCCCGGAGAGGAAGAGGTTGTGGATACCATGGAAACTTTTGTGGGCGGAGGCGCTGCGCTGTTTACCTTGGGTCTTGGAAAGCTGGGTCTGCATCCTGTTTTTCAGGGGGAAGTGGGAGAGGACTGTTACGGTCAGCTGATTGAACAGGAGTTTCGGAAAAAGAATGTGGACTGTTCCCTGCTGCGGCGAAGCAGCAAGGGGAAAACAGGAATCTCCATTAGCTTTACCAATGAAAAGGACCGGGCATTTCTGACCTGCCGGGGTACAAATGCCGGGATTTCCATAGAAGAGGTGCAGATAGAGAGCGTCAGGAAAGCCAGGCATATTCATGTGACCGGCTATGAGGGAAATTCCAACCACAGAGAATATGAGAGCCTTTTAAAGAGAGTCAGAGAAGAAACGGACGCCACGGTGTCTTTTGATGTGGGCTGGGATTCCCGAAACCAGTGGTATCAGGGAATTTATGAGCTTTTTCCTTATATAGACGTATTGTTTATGAATGAGACAGAAGCTGTTCATTACAGCCGGAAAGGGACGGCCAGGGAGGCGGCAGAGGATTTTGCCAAATCCTGCGGCATGGCGGTGATAAAACTGGGAAAAAAGGGTTCCCTTGCCGTGAAGGACGGTGCGTACTATGAGGCTGCGGCTTATCCGGTTGAGACCGTAGACACTACGGGCGCCGGAGATTCCTTCAATGCAGGATTTATCTATGGTTTTCTCAAAGGCATGGACGTTGAGGGCTGTCTTGCGTGCGGCAATGGCTGCGGCGCTTTGAACGTAACTGCACTGGGCGGAAATACGGGATTTCCGGATGAAAAAACCTTACATACATTTATCAGAACACAGGAATGAGGAAATAGAGTATGAAAATTGCAGTGATTGGAGGTGCGGGGGTACGCACCGTTATTTTTATCAACGGTCTTTTAGACCGCTACAGAAAGCTGAACATTGATGAAGTGGTTTTATATGATATTGAGGAGGAAAAGCAGAACATCATCGAGAAACTTTGCTGTCATGTGGTAAACCGCAGAAAAGAGAAACTGAAAGTGCGGGCTGTGAACAGTCCGGTGGAAGCCATTCGGGGAGCGGATTATGTTGTGACCACCCTTCGCGTGGGCGGAGACCATTCGCGAGTAGTCGATGAAACCATTGCGTTGGATTTGGGTCTGATTGGTCAGGAAACTACAGGTGCAGGAGGATTTTCCATGGCGGTCCGCACCATTCCTGTTCTGCTGGAATACTGTGAGATGATAAAACAATACGCTCCGGACGCCTGGATTTTCAACTTCACCAATCCGTCAGGTCTGGTCACACAGGCTTTGCGAAGTGCTGGATATCGTAAGGTCATCGGTATTTGTGATGCCCCAAGCAGCACCAAATTCCGCATGGCAAAAAAACTGGGAGTGGCAGAGGAGGAGTTGTATGTAGAGTTTTTCGGTCTGAATCATCTGTCCTGGATTCGCAGTGTGAAAAGAAAAGGAGAGGAAATTCTTCCCCTGCTGCTGGCGGATGATGGATTTCTGAAAGGCGTGCAGGAATTTTCTGTGTTTGACCCCGAACTGCTGCGGATGATTGGATTCTTACCAAATGAGTATCTGTACTATTATTACTACAGGGAAAAGGCTTTAAAAAATATTCTGGAATCCGGCACTGCCAGGGGGAAAACCATTGAAGCAGTAAACCAACAGATGATGGGAGAGCTGAAGCACATGGATATAGATGCAGACCCAGAGGGGGCGCTGCAGATTTTTCTGTATTATATGCAGATAAGGGAAAATTCATATATGAGTATTGAGTCCGGTGCGTCAAAAAGACCACTGCAGGATAAAGGAAAGCTGGAGATTCCGGACGGCATGGGATATGCAGGGGTGATGTTGGACTGCATAGAAGGACTTCAGAGCGAGGAAGGGCGTTATCTTGTGCTGTCTGTGGAAAATCACGGAAGTATTCCGGGATTGGAAGAGAATGATGTGATTGAAGCCACTTGCCATGTATCCAAAAAAGGCATAATTCCGGTAAAGGTAAAAGAAGTGCCTGAGTCCTGTTATCTGCTCATACGAACCATTAAGATGTACGAGAAGCTTACCGTGGAGGCTATACGGACGAAGTCAAAAGAGACAGCAGTAAAGGGGCTTATGCAGCATCCGCTGGTCAACTCTTATTCCCTGGCAAAAGCGCTGGTGGAAAAATATGCCGGGGCTTACGAGGAGGGAAAACATGAGTAAATATACATTTGATGGGAGTATTTCCAAGGAAGTACTGGAAGGTTATCTTTCCCGTTCTGTGACAGCCGCAGGTCTGTATGCCAGTGAGACTCTGGAGGACGATTTGCGGGCCATAAAAGAGATGGGAGTTAAATTTCTGGGGAGAGCTTCTGGAATCTGGTATATGATAGAAGAGGAGGAAGAACACTTTGCCATGTCCCGGAAGCTGGCGGAGAGAGTGCATGAACTGGATAAAGAAATTATTCTTCAAGCCTGTGTTTTTGAGTGGATTGTGGAGCGTATGGAGGAGGTAAAGATTCCGGCTTATGTTTTTCAGGCTTTTGGTCTGGAGCCTAAGGATAGGAGTTTTTGTCTTCAGGATGCGCTGTTTGAGACACCGGAGGATTTCCGAAGTCCCAGAGATGACAGGCGAAAGAACGGCGGTATTCCGGATTTGAACCGGCAGGAGGCACAGATGTGGTTCTATTACCGGGCTACTCGTTACATTGACTGCGGTTATGAGGCGCTGCATATGGGACAGGTGCATTTGTATACAGCCAATGATAAAGGCTTTGTCAAAACGGCAAGGCTGTTTCAGATGATTCGGGAATATGCTCAAATCCATGCAAGGCGCCATAAGGTGCTTTTGGATGCTCACACCCATGGAATTAATATCCGGGGAAAGCTGTTGTTTGACTATCATGCAATGCCCTTTACCCGGACGCCCCTTTACCAGGTGCCGGGCAATAAGCTGGTACTGGTGCGGGAGGGATACAGCCAAGGGGGAGAAAATCCCAACGGCTGGTCTGCAGACACTATGCCGTATTTGATGGAGTATGACAACTGGGGCGGTTTGGTAGTGGAGAACAGGGATAGCTATACTCGCCGGGAACTTGCAGGAAAAGACTGGTGGGGTTATGACCAGATTGCATGGTTTGCCCATCAGAGTGAAGGGGACAGAAACCATTTTCTGGAATACACTTACCGCTGGATAGAGGTAAATAATCCCAACGGATATTTTGAAATTCCCTTCCGGCGTATGTTAGGAGACGGCTTTGTGACTATGAGGCGGGGAGACAATGGAAAACAGGATGTGCAGGAATTTTATCAGGTGAATCAAAAGAGCCGAGAATGTCCTATGGGATTTTCACAGGAAGAGACAGTGAAACGCATATGGAATACCGGACATAAGCTGAGGGAACAGGCTGCCAACCCGGAAATGCTTCTTCGCTATGGGGCGGAAATGGAATTTGACCGGGAGACCGGGGAAAAATACCCGGAAAAAATTGTGGTATATGGAAGCTTTCAGCCCTATGTGGGAGCTGCGGAAAATGATTCCAACAGCGAGATTACCAGAATGTATTATGTGGGAGACGGCTGCTACACCCTGACGGTGGTACTGCCTTATGCGGGAACGTATGACTATTCTGTCTCTACCTGCGGCACGCTGTCAGCAACTTATCAAACAGACGGCTATCCCAGAAGCGGTTCCTCCCATAAGGCAGTATTTACGGTCAAAAAGGACAACACAGCTGTGCAGTTTGCATATCATGCGGGAAATCACCAGGTGAAGGTTACACTGTATGAGCCGGAAGAGGGATAAAAGCAGATTTTACAAAAGAGATGTAAATTCCTCTGTTTTTTTAAAAAAAAATTTGCTAGAATATTCCAAAGAAAATTTACTTTCCAATAACATTTACACGGAGGAACAATCATGAGCATACAGGAAACCATGGACAATTTTTTAAGCACATTAAAAAACCAGGCAGCAGAATTCCCTCATCTTATGGAGCTTTTTACCACCTGCTACACCAACACCCTGGACACCACAGTAAAACGTATGGAAAACAACACTACCCATGTCATCACCGGTGACATTCCAGCCATGTGGCTGCGAGATTCCGCTGCCCAGCTAAGACCTTACATCTTTCTGGCAAAGGAAAATGAAGAGGTGCAGGAACTGATTGCAGGTCTGGTAAGGAGACAGTTTTTCTACATCTGTATTGACGAATACGCCAATGCCTTTAATGACGCTCCAAGCGGAGACTGCTGGGAAAAAGATGACCCCAACCAGAATCCCTGGGTATGGGAACGGAAATTTGAAGTGGATTCCCTGTGCTATCCCATTCAGTTGGCTTACCTTTTATGGAAAAATACAGGCTGCACCAATCAGTTTAACGAGGATTTCCAGAGCGGAGTACAGAAGATTTTAAGCGTTTTCAGAACCGAGCAGTACCACGAGGAAAAATCCGCCTACCGCTTTCAACGCAACAACGGCTATTACAGGGATACCCTTTCCAGAGACGGAAAAGGGGCGCTGGTAAAATCCGGCACAGGCCTTATCTGGTCAGGTTTCCGTCCCAGTGATGACGCCTGCACCTATGGCTATCTGATTCCTTCCAATATGTTTGCCGTGATCGTGCTGGGATATCTGGAAGAAATAGAGCAGGAAATTTATAAAAATCAGAAAATTGCAGAGGCGGCAAAAGCTTTGAAAGAGGAAGTACATGCTGCTATTGAAACCATCGGAAAGACCTTTACCGAAGAGTTTGGCATGGTTTACGCTTATGAGACAGACGGCTTCGGCATGTACAATTTAATGGACGATGCCAATGTGCCAAGCCTTCTGGCTATGAATTATCTGGGCTATCCGTCGGATAAGGAAATCGAAGCTAACACCAGAAAACTGCTGTTAAGCGAAGCCAATCCTTTTTACTTTAAAGGCACAAAGGCAGCAGGTATCGGAAGTCCCCACACCCCCTCAAACTACATCTGGCACATTGCTATGGCCGTTCAGGGATTGACCGAAGGGGACAGAGAAGAAAAGAGAAGAATTCTGGAAAGCATGGCGTCTACTACAGGGGGAAAAGGCGTTATGCACGAGGGCTTCTGCTGTGAGGACGATACCAGATACACCAGGGAATGGTTCTCCTGGGCCAATGCCATGTATGCGGAACTGTTTCTGGATTATCTGGGCTATACACTGGAGAAATAGAATTTGTACACTAAACATAGAAAATAGAAAATTGTGAATCTGAAAAAGATTGAGTACAATAGAACCAGAAAATCAGAAATAAGAAAAACAGAAAAGCAGGAGGTTCTATCATGCAGATGTTTTTAACAGATAGAAAATTAGAAAGACGAGTGACAGAGGCAAAAAATTACAGATACCGCAATACTGTTCCAATGGAAACTTTTGCCGTGTGCGAGGACGAGCAGGGCGTTGTAAATCCTGTTTTGCCTACAACTTTTGAAAACTGGAAAACCATTCAGACCGGAGACTGCTGGTCCGGACGTGACCGCTATCTCTGGATGCACAAGGAAGTCCACATTCCGGAAGAGTGGAAAGGACAGAGAGTTGTTGGTGTTTTTGACTTCGGAAATACAGGTGGGGGCAACAATTCCGGCTTTGAGGCTATGTGCTATATTAACGAAAAGCCGTATCAGGGCGTGGATGTAAACCACAAGGAAGTGTTTTTCCCAGAAGAACTTTACGGAACCACATTCAGCCTGACTTTCCGTCTCTGGTCCGGTCTGGAAGGCGGCGGTGTGCCGAGAGTGCAGGAACACAAGATTGCACAGGCAGATTTGGCTTGTCTGGATGAAAAAGCAGATGATTTTTATTACATGGGTACGCTGATTCTGGATACCATCAAGAATCTGGAAGACGGAAATCCCGTAAAGTATGATTTGAGAATTGCTTTGGACGAAGCCTGCCACTGCATTGACTGGTCTTATCCCGGCAGCGACACCTTCTATGAAACCTTACATCAGGCCGATGATGTACTCAATGAAAAAATTGACAAAATGGATAAACATTCCCCCATCAACGTACACTGTGTGGGACACACCCATATTGACATGGCATGGCTTTGGAGACTGAAACATACCCACGAAAAGGCGTCACGTTCCTTCTCTACTGTGCTTCGTATGATGGAAATGTTCCCGGAATATATTTTCCTGCAGACCCAGCCGCAGTTATACGAATATATCAAAGAAGACTTCCCGGAAATCTACGCGGAAATCAAAAAACGTGTGGCAGAAGGACGCTGGGAAGCAGACGGCGGCATGTGGGTAGAGGCAGACTGCAACCTGACAAGCGGTGAATCCCTGACCCGTCAGATTCTCATTGGAAGCAAGTTTATCAAAGACGAATTCGGAAAAGACGTGGAATATCTTTGGCTGCCTGACGTATTCGGATACTCCTGGGCGCTGCCTCAGATTCTGAAAAAATCCGGCATTGATATGTTCATGACAACGAAAATCAGCTGGAACCAGTTTAACCGTATGCCTCACGATACATTCCGCTGGAAAGGCATGGACGGCAGCGAAGTGCTGACCCACTTCATCACCACACCGGAACCGTGGAATAAACCGGGCTCCTGGTTCTATACCTACAATGGTCTGCTGACCGCCAAGACCGTTAAAGGGGTATGGGACGCATACAGCGAAAAAGAAATGAACAAAGACCTGTTGATATCCTTTGGATACGGAGATGGGGGCGGCGGTGTCAACCGTGACCTTCTGGAATCCAGAAGAAGAATCGACAAGATTCCGGGGCTGCCAAACTTAAAAACATCCACAGCAGGAGAATATTTCAGAAAACTGAAGAAAAACGTAAAAGACACAGACCAGTATGTACATACCTGGGACGGTGAGTTGTATCTGGAATACCACAGAGGTACTTACACCAGCCAGGGTTACAACAAACGCATGAACCGTAAAATGGAGCTTCTGTACAGAAAAGCCGAGTGGCTGACTGCTATGAAAGCGGTTCTGGATAACAACCTGGAAGAAGCAGAACAGGAAAAACTTACTCACGGCTGGAAGATGATTCTCACCAACCAGTTCCACGATATTATTCCGGGCTCGTCTATTCATGAAGTATATGAAGACAGCAGAAGAGATTACGAAAAGGTGCAGAATCTGGCTCTGGAAGTTACCAAAGACTTCAAAGACAGTGTTATCGAAGCAAAAGAAGACAGCTACACCGTATACAACGCTTCCGGCTGGGATTTGGAAGAACTGGTAGCCGTTCCCTGTGAAGAAAACGCAGTCTTCACTGATACGGAGGGCAGAGAGCTTCCTTCTCAGAAAGCAGAGGATGTAACCTACGTCCAGGTAAAAGTACCGGCCATGGGACATGCTGTGGTACAGAGCCGAAAAGCAGGACACCAGGCAGAAAACAGCGCGTTCTCTGTAGAAGGAAAGAACATCGAAACACCGTTCTATTCTATCAGCCTCAACGATTACGGCCAGATGACACGTCTCTATGACAAGACAGAGGAAAGAGAAGTGCTGGCGCCGGGAGAGAGAGGGAACGTGCTGCAGATGTTTGAGGACAAGCCTCTGGACAATGACGCATGGGATATTGATATTTTCTATCAGCAGAAAATGCGTGAGGTAACAGACTTAACCAGCTTTGAAGTGACACAGTGCGGTCCCCTTCGTCTGGTGCTTCACATGAACTGGAATTACATGAATACCGTGATTTCCCAGGATATGATTCTCTACAGCAGGGACAGACGCATTGACTTTAAGACCAACGTAGACTTCCATGAAAGACAGCAGCTTTTGAAAGCAGCCTTTACCGTGGACATCAGAAGCACGTTTGCTACTTACGATATTCAGTACGGAAATGTGCGCCGTCCGAACCACTGGAACACCAGCTGGGACCAGGCAAGATTTGAGTCTGTAGGACACAGATTTGCGGATATGTCAGAAAGAAATTACGGCGTGGCTCTGATGAACGACTGCAAATACGGCTATGACATTAAGGACAATGTCATGCGTATTTCCCTTCTTCGTTCCGGTCTGCAGCCAGACCATTTGCAGGATTTGGGAAGACATGAGTTTACTTATGCACTGCTTCCACATAAGGGAGATTTTGTGGAAGGCCATGTTGTGGAAGAGGCGTATGCGCTGAACAATCCAATGGATGTATACAAAGGTGTGGATAATAAAACCTGCGGCAGCTTCTTTACCGTAGACAATGCACAGGTGGAAATCGACGCAGTGAAGAAATCCGAAGACGGAAAATATCTGGTAGTCCGTTTCCATGACTTTGCAGGTGCAAAGCAGAAGGTAGAAGTAAAACCGGGATTTGCATATAAAGCATGGGCAGAGTGTGATTTAAGAGAACGTGCGGTAAGTGAATTTACAGATAAAGCGGTTGCTATGGAACTGCATCCTTTTGAAATCAAAACCGTATTATTTGAAATATAAAAAGCAAAAGAGAGAGAAACAGGAGGAAACAACGTGTTCGGTGAGATTTTTAATATAGAAAAAATATTAAACGTATGCGATAAAATTTTATATTTTTTGAAAATTAATCTGCTCTTTTTGGGAAGCAATCTTTCGGTACTGCTGTTTTTCCTGTTTGTGGGAATCAGCCAGGTACGCACCTGTCTTCCGCTGTTTCTCCTCTGTATGGTTCCGGCAGGTCCTGCGCTGAGCGCAGTGTTCTTTTCCATGAACCGAATGCTGCGAGGGCTGGACTGCGGGGCCTGGAAGGATTATAAGACCGGATATCTGGACTGCTGGGGAAGAAAGGCGGGAGCGGCAGCCATACAAATGCTGCTGCTGTGGATTTTCTGGACAAATGTAGAATTTTTCTCTATAGAAATTTCCATTCTGCCGCTGACTATTTTGTTTGTCCTTTTGTTTGCAGCAGTGATTATCATGACGCCGAGTCTTTACCTTCTGGCGTCCCGGTATGAGATGAAAATAAAAGATTTGTTCCGGGGAGCCCTGACTTTATGTATTACCAGACCGGTCATTACCTTGGGAAATACAGCAATGCTGGCAGTGATTCTGATGCTGCTGGAAATCAAGGCAGGAACCGTTGTTTTATTTATGGCAAGTATTTACGGATTTGCCGTGGTATTTATGAATCAGGGTGTGCTGAGAGCCATAGAAGAGAGCCATTAAGTTGCGCTCTCTTTTTGCCGTTAAGAGGTTTTGAAAGGAGAACAAGGTATGGAGAAAAAGAAGCACCGGCAGCTGTATTTCAAGCTGTTCTGGACTTACACCATCATTGCCCTGTTTATTGTAACGATACTTACCATTTATTTTATATACATATCCAGACGGCATACGCTGGAAAGTCATCAGGAAGAGATGGAACGTATTGCAGAAGGCGCTGTTCAGTATATAGAGGATACACAGGAAACCGCAGATTATCTTTATCAGGATTTATACCGTTCTTCCTCAGAACTGGAAGACCTTCTGGCCTATTTCAAGCTGCAGCCTGAGGAGTATCAGAAATGGTCTTTAGACCGGTATTCAGCTTCCAGCAGTCTGACGTATAAGGGCATTTACAATTTTATTACAGAAGCCTTTGAAGCTTATAAGGAACTGGAAAAAGTAGAACTGATAGGATATAATGATTTTCGCATGACCCAGTGCTACCCGGAGAAAATTTTTCATCCGGGGAAAGACGGAAGGAGGAAGGTGACGGCCTTCCAGAATGAGAATTACGGAGAAAAGGGAAAGTTGGTTTACATAAAGGAAATCCGAAATCC
Source organism: Candidatus Blautia stercoravium (assembly GCA_019114495.1). GTDB lineage: Bacteria > Bacillota > Clostridia > Lachnospirales > Lachnospiraceae > Blautia > Blautia stercoravium. The sequence goes on along the minus strand of DXFK01000162.1, from coordinate 10,852 downwards.
CAATACCATGGCGTCAGAGGGCTGCATTATTTTTACCTTTGATGGAGAGAAGGAATTTGAGAAAATCCGAAATGACAGCCAATATACAGGCCTGGGAGTGCAGTTTGAAGAAAAGAAAAGCGTGTTTGAAGAGACCGGGGAAAAAGATTGGCGTATGCAGATACAAAAGGGCTCTTACTCCGTGAAAAAGGAAACACAGGGGAAGTACACGGTGTACACGTTTCTCAATGAAAAGGCTGCTTCCATGCTTTCAGCTTCCAGCCTCTGCACCATTCTGGGAGTGGCGGTGCTGGTTATGGCAGCAGGCATTGTGTCTATCGGATATTATGTACGGCGGTTTACCGGACGGGTGGACGCTATTTTGGATGCAATGAATCAGGTGACCACAGGAGATTTGCAGGTGCGTATTGATATTCAAAACCGCAGAGATGAACTGGATATGGTGGCGGGACATTTTAACGATATGTGCGAGAAACTAAACCTTTATATCAATAAAAGTTATCTGGCGGAAATCGAGAAGAAAAATGCTCAGATGCAGGCGCTGCAGAGCCAGATAAATCCTCATTTTCTTTATAATACACTGGAAGCCATTCGTATGAAAGCCATCTGCAACGGAGACCGGGAAGTGGGGAAAATGCTCTACAGCATGGTCACTCTTTTCAGAAGCCAGCTAAAGGAGACGGATATTATTACCTTGGGGCAGGAGTTGGATTACGGCAAGCAGTACCTGGAATTGTTTGAGTATCGTTACAGCGGAATTTTTCAGTCAGAGGTTTGCTGTGAGCCGGAACTTCTGTCACTTCCGGTAATTAAATTTGTTCTGCAGCCTGTATTGGAAAACTATTTTGTCCACGGCATTGACCGGGGAAGAGAGGATAACTTTGTCCGTATATGGGCAGAGCGGCAGGAGGAAAAGCTGGTGCTGTATGTGCAGGACAACGGCTGCGGCATGAAAGAGGAAGACATACGGGAACGAAACCGGCAGCTTTGCGAAAATCGCAGAGATATGGAAGAAAAGGCTTCCATTGGACTAAACAATGTAAACAGAAGAATTAAGGCAGTCTACGGGGAAGAATACGGCATTTCCATAGAGGCGGCGCAGCCCCGGGGACTTCTGGTAAAAGCAACCATAAAAATAGAAGAGGGAAAAGCGCATGAAGAAAGTCATGTTAGTGGAAGATGAAGAATTTATTCTGCAGGGAATTCTGTATATTATTGACTGGAAGGACATTTCCATGGAAGTGACAGCTATGGCCCACAACGGCAGAGAGGCTCTGGAGTTGTACAAAAAAGACCCTGTGGATATTGTCGTGACCGATGTGGAGATGCCCTTTATGAACGGGCTGCAGCTTCTGGAAGAAATCCGGAAAATCAGTTCCAGAACCAGATGTATCATTTTATCCGGATATGATGAATTTGAATATGCCAGGGCAGCGCTGAAGCTGGATGTGGAAGAGTACATATTAAAGCCTGTAAACGAAGACCTGCTGAACCAGGCTCTGCTGCATGCAGGCAAAACGCTGGACGAGATCGACAGAAAAAAGGCGGACAGCATGGATGATAAGATGGGATGGCACCGCTTCTTAAAGGGAAATCTTTCTCCAGAGGAAGAGGCCAAATTCTATGAATTATTGCCGAAAATGGGAGAGGATACCAAGGTATATGCCGCTTTGATGAAGATAGATACGGAAACGCTGGAGCGGGCAGAGGATTTCCATGAGATTCAGGTGGAACTACAGAAATCGCCCAGACAAGTCAAGTCCATTTATCTGGCGCCGGATTTGCTCTTTTTGCTGCTGTATACAGAGAAATCCACAGAAAATAAAGAGATTCTGGAGTTTTATGCCGGTCTGCAGAACCGTTTGGAAAGCCGCCGGGGTATTATGAGCTTTCTGACTGTAAGCGATGCCACAGAAGATTACAAAGAGCTGCCTGATTGCTATAAGCGGGCCTCCAAGCTGCAGAAATATCGCATGCTGGAAGGGTATGGAAGCTGTATTGACGAGAGTCATATTCAGCAGCGGCAGTCCGCAGATGTGGTGATTGATGAACTGCTTCTTCGCAAAACCATACTAAAAAAGGACAAAGAAGGGGCTTTAAACTATATTGAAGATTTGTTTATCAACAACCTGAAGTCCGAGGTCAACGTGGATGTGCTGTATCAGATGACCTTGAAAATTGCTATGATACTTCAGGACATTAAGGTGGAATACAAGCTGATTCAGTCCAGCAACCTCAGGGATTTGTCAGACATTATTGAAAAAATTTATCAGGCAGACGATATTCTGGGATTGAAAGCCATTTTTACCTCCGAGGTGACGGAAATCATTCAGTATCTCCATACAGAGGATTCTCATTACACCCCTGTGGTAAAGCAGATTATGGCAGAGGTACAGAAAAATTACAAGGAAGATATGAACTTAAAGACCCTGTCTTACAAGTATCACATGAATGCTTCCTACCTGGGACAGATTTTTCAGAAAGAGGCGGGCTGTTCCTTTGCCCAGTATTTGAGCAATACCAAGAACAGCATAGCCAAGGACTTGATTCTCAACACCAATATGAAAATCAACGATATTGCCAGAGAAGTGGGATATCCGGACACCAGTTATTTTTACCGGAAATTCAAGCAGTGCTACGGCGTATCCCCGGCTTCTCTTCGGAATATGAAAAAATATTAGACTGCAGCCATTAGCAAGGACAAATTGATATGTGTTTAGTATAGAATAAAAAAGTGGACAAATTTCAGCCTTTTTTCAAAAGCAACTGAAATTTGTCCACTTCTTGCTTTTTTCCACTAGAAAATGTACAGCAAAACGAGAAGTTTTCGACTAGGATTTGTCCTTGCTTTTCAGTATAGTATTAATGAAAGAAAACAGCACGGTATAACAGCCGGCAGTTATGAAGATGTGCTGAAAAAAGGAGAGGTTAAAGTGGAGAAAAAAGATAAAAAAATAGGATTTTTTACCCGCCTGAAGACGAACAAGGAACTGCTTATTTTAAGCGCTCCCGGCGGTATCTGGTTTCTTTTATTCGCTTATCTGCCCTTGATTGGTATTCTCGTAGCGTTCAAGCAATACCGCCTGTCAGGAGGTTTCTTTGAAAGTCTGTTCACCAGCAAATGGGTTGGATTTGACAATTTTAAATTCCTGTTCAGCAGCGGAGACGCATGGATTATTGTGAGAAATACAGTGCTGTACAATGCAGCCTTTATTATTCTCGGCGTGGTTCTGCCAGTTATTGTTGCGCTTATGCTGAATGAACTTAGAAACAAAGGCATGGCTAAAATTTATCAGAGCTCTATGTTTCTGCCTTATTTCTTATCCTGGGTTGTTGTAAGCTATTGTGTGTTTGCATTTTTGAATCCCGAGAAGGGATATTTCAACGCTGTTCTGCAGCAGTTCGGACATGAGGGCATTGCCTGGTATACAGAGAAAAAATACTGGCCCTTTATCATTATTTTCATGAGCCAGTGGAAAGGCATCGGATACAATACCGTTGTATATCTGGCCTCTATCTGCGGAATCAACAAAACCTATTACGAAGCGGCCGTATTAGACGGCGCCACCAAATGGCAGCAGATGAAATACATTACCCTGCCCCTTTTAAAACCGGTCATCACCATTTTGCTGATTATGGCTGTGGGCGGTATTTTCAAATCCGACTTTGGTCTGTTCTATCAGCTTCCAAAGGATTCCGGTCCTCTGTACCCGGTGACAAATGTACTGGATACCTATATTTTCAGAGCGTTAAAGACAAACGGAGAAATCGGTATGAGCTCCGCGGCTGCGCTGTTCCAGTCTACTGTAGGTTTTGTACTGATTATCACTGCCAATAAGATTGTATCTAAGATAGACAGTGAAAATGCATTATTCTAGGAAAGGAGATAAGAAGATGTCAGTTTTTAACAGAAAAGAGCGTGCCGAAGAGAAAAAATTACAAAAACTGGAAGAACAGCAGTGTGAATACAACAAGATTAAAAAGCCCACTAATGTGTTGTTCAATATCATTTTAACCATCTTATCTCTTTTGAGTGTAGTGCCGTTTATATTTGTTATTATTATTTCGCTTACAGACGAAAACAGTCTGGCCATGAACGGATACCGCTTCATTCCTGAGAAGTGGAGTCTGTACGCATACGAATATATCATCAGTGCGGGAGAAAACATCATCCGAAGCTATGGCGTGACAATTTTAGTAACCGTTGTGGGAACTGTCATTGGTCTGCTGCTGACAGGAACTTATGCTTACGCATTGTCCAGAAAGACTTATGCCTTCCGTTCCTTTTTCACCAAGGTCATTACCATACCTATGTTGTTTTCCGGCGGTATGATTGCAAACTACCTGATTATCACAAAAGTGCTGATGCTGAAAAACTCTATCTGGGCTTTGATTCTGCCTATGTGCATGAATTCCTTCAACATCATTGTCCTGAGAACCTTTTTTAAGACCAGTATTCCCGATTCCGTTGTGGAATCTGCCAAGATTGACGGGGCGTCTGAGTGGCGTCTGTTCTTTAAGATTGTTATTCCTATGGCTATGCCGGGGCTGGCTACCATCGGCCTGTTCCTGACACTGGGCTACTGGAACGACTGGTTCAACGCCATGATGTACATGGACGATAAGAACTGGATTCCTCTGCAGTATCTTCTGATTCAGATTGAAAGTTCTATTGACTGGCTGGCAAGCAACAAGGCCATGATGGGAGTAGACGGCATTCAGGCAGCAGCCAACCTGCCAAAGGAAACCATTAAAATGGCAATCGTAGTGATTTCCACCCTGCCGATTATCTTTGCGTATCCTTTCTTCCAGAGATACTTTGTCAACGGTCTGACTATCGGTGCGGTAAAAGAATAAAAAAGGAGAGACGTATTATGAAATTGAAAACTTTAAAAAGAACGCTGGCTGCAGGTCTTGCTCTGACTATGACAGCGGGTATACTGACAGGCTGCGGCAGCAAAACAGAGAAAAACAAAAATGGCGAGGATATTGTGGAGCTGACCTGGTATCAGGTGGGAGATGCCCAGAGCGATGATGAAAAGGTGCTTGCAGAGGTCAACAAATATATTGAAGACAAAATCGGCGTAAAGCTGAACATTGTTAAGGTTGGCTGGGGCGATTACAACCAGAAAATGCAGGTGGTTATCAATACGGGAGATGAATGGGATATGTGCTTTACCTGCTCCTGGGCAAACGATTATCTGCAGAATGCACAAAAAGGTGCTTTCCTGGAATTGGACGATTATCTGAAAGAAGAAGGCAAGGAAATGTATGACGCCATTGATTCCCGTTTCTGGGAAGCTGCAAAAGTAGGGGGAAAAACCTACGGCATTCCAAGTGAAAAGGAAATCGGAAGCTGTCCGATGTGGGTATTTACAAAGGAATATGTAGACAAATACAACATTCCGTATCAGGATATTCACTCTTTGGAAGATTTGGAGCCATATCTGAAGTTAATCAAAGAAAACGAGCCGGATGTAGTGCCTATGTATCTGACAAAGGATTATTCCGCTCCTACTTACATGGACAAGATTCAGGACCCAATCGGTATTGAGTACGGGGACGATACTCTCACGGTAAAAAATGTATTTGAAACAGAAAAAATGCAGTCTACCTTAAAAACTATGCGTAAGTATTATGAAGCAGGCTACATTAACAAAGACGCAGCAACAGCGTCTGACGATAAATCCGTAAAACGTTTTGTGACAAAAGGCGACGGACAGCCTTACGCAGAATTAATCTGGGCCAAAGACTTAGGATATGAAGTCGTTGCGTCTGAAATTATGGAAACCAAAGTAACCAATGCGTCTGCCAGAGGTGCTTTGACAGCTATTAATAAAAACTCCAAACATCCGGAGAAAGCAGTAGAACTGATTAACCTGATTAATACAGACGATTACCTGAGAAATCTGCTGAACTATGGTATCGAAGGCGTACACTGGGATAAAGTGGACGTATCCGCAGAAGAAGCTGCCGCTGCAGAAGGAAAGCCATATGTAAAAGATTTTAAAGTAAAATTAAATGAAGAGACTAAGAAGGATTATTCTGTTCCATACTGGGTACAGGGTGGATTGTTCAATACTTATGTACTGGACAATGAACCTATTGATAAATGGGCAACCTTCAAGGAATTTAATGATGCCTCTGAAGCAGCGCCGTCCTTTGGATTTGACTTTAATCTGGAACCGGTGAGCACACAGGTAGCAGGCTTCAGAAACGTACTGGACGAATTCGGAAGCTCTCTGTATACCGGAAGTGTAGACCCCGACGAATATCTGCCGCAGTTATTAAAGAAACTGGAGGCAACCGGTGTACAAGATGTTATTGACGAAATGCAGAAACAGATTGATGAGTGGAAAGCAGAAAAATAATTAGGAAACGGGCTGTCGTACAGGTGCATTGCTGCTCCCTGCGGCAGCCTTTTTTGGCTGTAGGAAGATGAAGGAGGTTAGAGATGGAAATCAGAGAATTAAATGAAAACTGGAACATGCATACCCTGGGGGAGGAGAACTGGCAGACCGCTGTGGTTCCGGGAAGTGTCTATACAGATTTGCTGCGGAATCAAAACATGCAAAATCCCTATTGGAAGGATAATGAAGATAAAATCTGCGCCCTGATGGAAGCAGATCATGAATACTGCTGTGTATTTGAGGAAATGGATACAGATTCTTACTCACATATGGTTCTCCGGTTTGAGGGACTGGACACGGCGGCAGAGGTTTACTTAAATGATACTCTTTTGGGAACACCCTGTAACATGCACAGAATCTGGGAGTATGAGGTAAAAGCACTCTTAAAGGAAAAGAATACCCTGCGTGTGATTTTCCGTTCTCCTCTGAAATACATTGCAGAGGCTTATAAAAAGTACGGCAACATTGGAAACGAGGATACCTACGAGGGATTTATGCACCTTCGGAAAGCCCACTACATGTTTGGTTGGGACTGGGGCGCACACCTGCCAGACGCGGGAATCTTTCGTCCGGTAAGGCTTTTAAAGATAAAACATGCAAGAATTGACAGCGTATATATTCGTCAGGAGCACGAAGAGGGAAAATGTACCTTGCGCTTTTCTTCTGAAGTCTGCTGTCAGGACAGAACCAAATGTCATGTGAAGATGCAGGTTAGCAGTCCTGACGGACAGGTGTGGGAAACCATGCTCTCCGCAGAAGGCAGAGGCAGTCTGGTAATTGAAAATCCACAGCTCTGGTGGGTAAACGGGTTGGGAAAACAGCCGCTTTATAAGGCAAAAGCGGTACTTTTCTATGACAATCAGGAAGTGGATACCTGGCAGAGAAGAATCGGTCTTCGTACCATGACTATGAGAAGGGAAAAAGATGAGTGGGGCGAGAGTTTTGCCCACGAAATCAATGGTAAAGCCTTCTTTGCCATGGGGGCGGACTACATTCCCGAAGAGCACCTGCTGGGCAGGAGAAGCCCGGAGAGAACCAGACAGCTTTTAGAGGACTGTAAACTGGCCAATTACAATGTGATTCGCGTCTGGGGCGGGGGCTTTTATCCGGATAACTGGTTTTATGATTTGTGCGACGAACTGGGGCTGGCTGTGTGGCAGGACTTTATGTTTGCCTGCTCGGTGTATGAACTAACTCCGGAATTTGAGGCCAATATCCGTCAGGAATTTATTGACAATGTGAAGCGTCTGCGTCACCATGCCTCCCTGGGACTGTGGTGCGGAAACAACGAGATGGAAATGTTCGTGGACGAAAGATGTTGGGTAACCAAGCCGTCAGAAGTGAGGGACTACCTCTTCATGTATGAGAGGGTGATTCCGGAGATTTTAAGAGAATACGACCCGGAAACCTTTTACTGGCCGGCAAGTCCCTCATCAGGCGGTTCTTTTGACAACCCCAATGACCCCAACCGGGGAGATGTGCACTACTGGCAGGTATGGCACGGGAACAAGCCGTTTTCTGAGTATCGGAAGCACTTTTTCCGCTATGCTTCTGAATTTGGCTTTCAGTCATTCCCCTGCAAGAAGACCATAGAAACCATTTCCGATGACCCGGAAGACTGGAACATTTTTTCCTATATTATGGAGAAGCACCAGAGAAACTACGGAGCCAACGGAAAAATCATGAATTATCTGCAGCAGACCTACCGTTATCCGGGAAGCTTCGATACTCTTTTGTATGCGTCCCAGCTTCTGCAAGCAGACGCTATCCGCTATGGGGTAGAGCATTTCCGAAGAAACCGGGGCAGATGTATGGGCGCTGTGTACTGGCAGCTAAATGACTGCTGGCCCGTGATTTCCTGGTCTTCTATTGACTACTGGGGACGGTGGAAAGCCCTGCACTATTATGCAAAGCGTTTCTTTGCGCCTGTGATGATTTCTTGCCAGGAAGAAAGCTGGCTGACACAGGAAGCAAACATGAACCGCCAGCATTTTGAATTTGAAAAATCAATTACCTTAAACGTAACAAATGAGACTTTAAAAGACAGAGAAATTCTGGTAAAATGGTACTTGCGGAACGCAAAGGCAGAGATTTTGGAGACCCATGAAGAAAAGATTTCTGTACCGGCTCTGACCAGCGTATGGATGGACAAGACAGAACTGCCCCAGGCAGATGTATTTACGCAGTATGTCAGCTTTGAAGCGTGGGAACAGGGAGAAAAGATTTCCGAGGGAAGTGTAATTTTCTCTTATCCGAAATACTTCAAATACCAAAATCCGAATCTCCGCTACAAAGTGGAGGGAGATACCATTACGGTACAGGCGGATGCCTATGCCAAGAGTGTGGAAATCTTAGATGAGAATGAGGATATGGTGCTGTCCGACAATTATTTTGATTTGCACGGGGACAGCAGAACCGTGAAAGTTTTAAGAGGTGTGCCTGAGAATATCAGAGTTCGCAGCGTTTATGACATTCGATAGAGGAGGATAACAGCAATGGGTGAAATGAGTAAAAGATATTTGATTGATACGGAGGAAAACAGACAGTTTTTAAAAGAAATCAATGAGAATTTATTGAGTTTTGGACATAAATTCCCATCTCCGGGAGGCAGCTCCTATTACCTTGGGGATGACGGAACTCCCTGGAAGGAGAGAAACCGTGAAACCTGGATCACTTCCCGCATGGCTCATGTGTACAGTATCGGAACTTTCTTGGGACATGAAGGCAGCAAAGAACTGGCAGCCGTAGCCATCAAAGGTTTAAGAGGAGAGCTTCACGATGACAAAAACGGCGGCTGGTATGCAGGCCTTACCGCGGACAATGAAATTGTGCCGAACAAACAGTGCTATGCCCACGCATTTGTCATTCTGGCAGCTTCTTCTGCTGTGCTGGCAGGAGTGGAAGGCGCCGAAGAACTTTTAGAAGACGCTTTGAAACTTTATGACCTGCGGTTCTGGAACGAAGAGGAAGGTCTTTCCTGCGATACCTGGAACACAGAGTTTACTGTATTGGATGATTACCGAGGTTTAAATGCCAACATGCATACGGTAGAGGCTTTTCTGGCAGCTGCAGACGTGACAGGAGATGAAAAATACCGCGAAAGAGCAGGCCGTATCATTGACCATGTGCTGGTATGGGCATCTGATAACAACTGGAGAATCCCGGAACACTTTACAAAAGAGTGGGTGGCAGATTTGGAATGTAACAAAGAACAGCCGGCAGACCAGTTCAAACCATACGGCGCTACGCCGGGGCACGGCATTGAGTGGGCAAGACTGATTACCCAGTGGGCATTATCCGCACATAAGGACAACGAAGAAGGCGCTGCAAAATACATAGAAGCAGCAGAAAATCTCTTCAACCGTGCAGTGGAAGACGCATGGAACGCAGACGGGGCTCCCGGTATTGTATACACCACAGACTGGGAAGGCAAGCCGGTGGTACACGACAGGATGCACTGGACACTGGCAGAAGCCATTAACACTGCCGCAGTTCTGTATCATGTGACAAAGAAGGAAAAATACGGCGAAGACTATGCAGAGTTTATGAAATATCTGGACGAAAAAGTGTTAGACCATGTAAATGGTTCCTGGTTCCACCAGATGAATGAAAAGAACGAAGTCATTGGAACCGTATGGCCGGGCAAATCCGATATTTACCATGCCCTGCAGGCAACCCTGATTCCGTACCACACACCGGAACTGTCCATTGCTCCGGCGGTGAAGAATGGGATGAGGCTTTAAGACCGAACTATGATTTTAAAAAGACAGCCGGGAATGCCAGATTGGGTATTTCCGGCTGTCTTTTTTTGAAAAAAGCTGTTTTAGATAACAGCCTGATATTCATGGGATATATATAGTTCTCATAGACTGTCTGCTCCGAATTTTAATCCTCCTGTTTCAGGCGATAGCCAAATCCTAAAATAAGTGCGCCCACCAGAATGACAGATGCTGGAAGTACCGTAAATCCTACGCTGATGCCTCTTTGCAATTCTTCTGTTGCGGCAGATGGATCAAGTGCGGGATCGAAACCGGCAAGGGCAAGACAGGCGGAAAGAAGAATTCCGCGCATGATAATCCCAATTTTAATAGGAACAGCCAGTAACCCCATGACAGTTCCGGTAACGTCATATCCAAGCTTTTTCCCACTGTAGGCAGCACAATTTGCATATAATTCCGGATCGCAGGCATTGGTCATATTCATAGAAAATAGCAGAGTTCCCATGAGAAGCATAACTGCAAATGTTTCCTTATACAATATAAAGGCTGTGAGTGCACATATCCCCATGATTAAATAGCCAAGCAAAACGGTTCTTTTTGCATTTAACTTAGCTACGATAAATTTTGAGCAATAGGATGCCGCAATACCTAAAATATTTGCAACAAAAAGGAATCCGGTAAGAAGCTCGGGATTTTTGGAAACGTAAGTAAAGTAATATATGG
>DXFK01000161.1 GCA_019114495.1 Candidatus Blautia stercoravium | reverse complement strand
GTATATGCAAGTGTTTTTTCAGGAAATTTCTGCTTTTTTCAGATTTCCTTTTCTCTTTAAATCCCATTATAAATAGGATATTTCAGAGTAATATCTATTATAACCGCCATGCATACCTTTTCCTTTTACTAAAATTTTTTTATTTTTTTGCATTTCTCTATTGCATAATTATAATTTTTATTGTATATTAATACCAACGAAAATGAAACAGAAAAATTTCACATAGCAAACCTGTGATAAAGGAGGATATTTATTATGAAAGAAAAAGTAATTCTGGCATATTCCGGCGGACTGGACACTACCGCATTGATTCCATGGTTAAAGGAAAATTTTGATTACGAGGTTATCTGCTGCTGCATCGACTGCGGTCAGGGCGCAGAGTTAGACGGACTGGAGGAACGCGCTGCACTTTCCGGCGCTTCCAAATTATATATTGAAGATATTGTTGATGAATTCTGTGACGACTACATTGTTCCCTGCGTACAGGCCGGCGCTGTGTACGAGCACAAATACCTTCTTGGTACTTCCATGGCTCGCCCCGGTATTGCAAAACGTCTGGTAGAAATTGCAAGAAAAGAAGGAGCTTCCGCTATCTGTCACGGTGCAACCGGCAAAGGAAATGACCAGATTCGTTTCGAGCTGGGAATTAAGGCTCTGGCACCTGATTTAAAAATTATTGCCCCATGGCGTATGACTGATGTGTGGACCATGCAGTCCCGTGAAGATGAAATTGCTTACTGCAAAGCCCACGGAATTGACCTCCCCTTTGACGCAAGCCACAGCTACAGCCGTGACAGAAACTTATGGCATATCAGTCATGAAGGTCTGGAACTGGAAGACCCTGCTGCTGAACCAAACTATGATGATTTGCTGGTTTTAGGTGTGACTCCGCAGAAAGCGCCGGACAAAGAAACAGAAGTCACCATGACATTTGAAGCAGGTGTTCCGAAAACTCTAAACGGCAAAGCCATGAAGGTATCTGAAATCCTCACGGAGCTGAACAGATTAGGCGGGGAAAACGGTATCGGTATTATTGATATTGTGGAAAACCGTGTGGTAGGCATGAAATCCCGCGGCGTATATGAAACACCAGGCGGAACTATTCTCATGGAAGCTCATGACCAGTTGGAAGAACTGATTCTGGACCGTGATACCATGGAAATGAAGAAAAAACTCGGCAGCCAGTTTGCACAGATTGTATACGAAGGAAAATGGTTCACACCTCTTCGTGAAGCCATTCAGGCCTTTGTAGAATCCACACAGAAATACGTTACAGGAGAAGTAAAATTCAAATTGTATAAAGGCAACATCATCAAAGCCGGCACAACTTCTCCGTACAGCTTATATGACGAATCTCTGGCGTCCTTTACTACCGGTGATTTATATGACCACCATGACGCTGACGGCTTCATTACCTTATTCGGACTGCCGTTAAAGGTTCGGGCTATGAAAATGGCAGAAGCTGAGAAAAATCAGAAATGAGACTAACTTTCGATAAAGGAAATTTTATTTTCCGCATAAAAATCTCCCCACCGGAACATGCACCCTCTGGTCGGGAGATTTTTTGTTATTCTTTATTTTCCACCAATTTTTCCATAAATATCCCGCGGCACTCTTGCTTTCACCGCAATGCCCTCATCGGTGTATTCCTCTGAAATCAATTGTCCGTACTTGCGTATAATCTGCAGTTGTCCCGCTTCCGAGTAATCCAGCACGCGTTCGATATAAATCTGGTCTTCGGTAAGCAGTTTTTCCAGCACAGCCTTCAGTTCATCCAGCCCCTGTCCAGTCTTCACCGCTGTCTTAATCACATAGTCTGCCTTAAAATCCCGAAAAATTCCTGCGTCCAGTAATCTGTCCTGTTTGTTAAAGAGGGTGACAATCTTCTTATCTTTCACCCCCAGTTCCTGAAGAGTTTCATACACCACATACATCTGCTCCTCCATCTGGGGATTAGAGGCATCTACTACATGAAGAATAAAATCCGCATATTTTGCCTCTTCCAGAGTACTCTTAAAAGCTTCGATTAAATGATGGGGCAGTTTCCGTATAAAACCTACAGTATCTGTCAGATAGATTTTCTGTTTCCCCGGCAGCTCCAACACTCTGGTTGTGGGGTCAAGAGTGGCAAACAGCTTATCCTCCTCCAGCACACAGGCGTCCGTAAGAGTATTTAGAAGCGTGGATTTTCCCGCATTGGTATATCCTACAATGGCGGCTGTTCTGATATTTTCCCGCTTTCTCCCCTCACGCAGCAGTTCCCTGTGCCGCTTTACCTGCTCCAAATCCTTTTTTAACTGAGAAATTCGAGTTTTAATCAAACGTCTGTCCACTTCCAGCTTCTTCTCTCCCGGACCTCTGGTGCCGATTCCTCCGCCGAGCCTGGACATGGAAGTTCCCATACCGGTAAGTCTGGCCGCCCGGTAACGAAGCTGGGCCAGTTCTACCTGTATTTTTCCCTCGCTGGTATTAGCTCTGGCAGCAAAAATATCCAGAATCACTACCGTCCGATCCATGATTTTCAGTCCCAGTTCTCTCTCCAGGTTGTTCATCTGAGAAGGCGAAAGTTCATCATCACACACAATACCTGTGGCTTCATAAGCATCTGCCGCCATGCGGATTTCTTCCAGCTTTCCCGTGCCTACATAATATCCCGGATGAATGGCTTCCCGGCTCTGTATCACCATCCCCACAGTGACGGCTCCTGCGGTTTTTACCAGTTCTTCCAGTTCTTTTAAAGATTCTTCCGTGTCATCCCCGTCCTGGGTCTGCACACCTACTAAAATCACTCGTTCCTGTTCTTCCTTTAATTCATATAAATCCATACAATTCTCCTGTCCTGTTTTCTTGTCTTTATGATACTTCCTTCTTTTCTTTCCCGCAAGCCCCGGCAAATAAAATCTCCTTTTTGTCTGCTTTAAAACAATTTTTCCTCATACACAGAGTGAAAAAGAAGAGCGTACCATAATATAACATATACGAAACAGCCTCTGTAATAAATAATTGGATTGAAAAATGTAAAAACGATATATATTGTATCTCCATCAATCTGTACGTTCAATATATTTCAAAAAATTCTCTTTAAATTCTTTTCTCTTCTGCCTACTGATTGGTATAGAAATATCACCAATATATACCACATCTTTTTCTATTTTTGTTATATTACGTATTCTTTTCGCTGCATCCAAGCCATTCATGTGAGGCATCTCAATATCTAAAAAAATGACATCTATACTTCATAATCTTCAACAAAATTTAGCCCATTCATAAATTCCAAGACAACGCATGGTGTTCCCTGTTCTATTTCAAATCTTTGAATGTATTCTTTCATCAATGTTAAATGTTGTTCGTCATCATCTACAAGAACAATCTTAATCTTATTTTCATCCTCAAAGGCCCTTTCTTTTTATCATTCCAATACACAAATGGTCTCATTACGACCATCTTCTAATTGAAATTGTTCTGCTGTTTCTTCGCTGATTTTCACGCATTTTCTTCCACTGTGGTTAGCAAGAAAAATTTCGCTTGTTTTATTTGTCACTGACCAGAAAGATTCCAATTCCCGTATCCGTGCCTTTGCGGCAGCAAGAGCGGATTCTGCATGTTCACCATAGGCGGTAAAGGTCATGTAAGTATTCATAGCAAAAAGCGAATCTTCCTTGCATGTTATTTCTGCCTCTTGTTTTACGCTACAGCTGGCACCCAGAATGAGTAGCATACCAACTAAAACAAAAATCATTGCTTTTTTCATTGTGCCACCTTGCTTTTTTATAGATATGAAAGCGGCAACAGGTGGATCAACCTCCAGCTGCTACCGCTTAATTCAATGAATCTTGTATCCTCTTATATAGGATACTATATGTTTCAACTCATGTCTAATACTCATTTTAAATCCAAAAATATACCTTTAAGGCATTGGTTGATTTTAAAATATTATAACATACAGATTACTTCCTTTTTCTTTGCAAATCCTCCAATTTCCTATTTTAATTGTCCATATTCTTCCTCTGTTACTGCTTCACACCACTCATTCGTTGTTGAATCCCCCGGAACTTCAACCGCCAGATGTACGAACCAACTATCTGCCGCCGCACCGTGCCAATGCTTGACCTCCGGTGGAATGACTACTACATCTCCGGCATGTAACTCCCTTGCAGGCTGTCCCCATTCCTGATACCAGCCCCTGCCCGCGGTGCAGAGCAAAATCTGACCGCCTCCGCTTTTTGCATGATGAATATGCCAGTTATTGCGACAGCCCGGTTCAAAGGTTACATTGCCTATACCGACGCCTTCTGTCGTAAGCATTTTCAGATAACTGTTTCCGATAAAATATTGTCCAAAGGGATTTTTTTCTCCCATATCAAAAATCGTATTTACATTCAGCGTGTCCATATTGTCCCTCCACTTTTAGAATTCCATTTTCTGAAGCCAGTTCTTTAGCTCGGCTTTACTCACTCTTCCATTGAGAAGCCGTCCTTCACGAATCACTGCAGCCAGAGAAACACTACTTTTTAAATCTTCCACAGTTTTGCCAAAGCCGCTCCCTCCGGAAGTGGCAAATAGGATTATGGTTTTATCAGAAAAATCATAAGCCTCCAAAAAAGTATTGACAATGGTAGGTGCGGTGTACCACCAGATTGGGAATCCCAGAAAAATGGTGTCATACGCCTTTATATCTGCACTCTGGTCTGCAAGCGCAGGACGCGATGTTTTGTCTTTCATTTCCAAAGAACTGCGTGAGTTTTGATCCTGCCAGTCCAAATCGCAATCAGTATAGGGAATCTGTGGACAGATTTCATAAAGGTCTGCCTCCGCTGCTTCTGCCAGTGTCTGCGCTACTTTCTTTGTTACGCCGCTGGCACTGAAATATGCAACCAAACTTTTTTTCATACTATCAACCTCGCTTTCCAAATCTGTATCATCTCTATCCTTTTATCATTACATACCGTTCGCCTGTGAAGATAATTCGTCAATTTTTTTGATTTCTTCGGGTGTTAAAAAAATCTCGGAAGCCCTTGCATTTTCTATCAATCGCTCTTTGCTGCGCATACCTGGAATTGGAACAATGTAAGGCTTTTTTTGAAGAATCCATGCTAAAGATAACTGCCCCGGTGTAGCATCTTTCTCTCTTCCGAGTCCCACCAAATAAATAAGTAACGCCTGATACCGTTCTAAATTGTCATCATTGATCAATCGGCCTCGCCAATCGTCTCTTTTAAACTTTGTCCCTTTCTGAAAGGTACCGCTAAGAAGACCTTTAAACATTGGACCATGAGCAACCCATCCAATTTTATTCTCTTCTAAAACCGGAGTAAGCTCTTCATGTTTCCTATTGATCATATTATACACATTTTCCACTGCGGTCACAGGACAAACTTTATTTGCTCGCTTTAAATATTCTGCATCCACCTCAGAAATTCCCCAATGCAGGATTTTTCCCTCTGCAATCAGTTCTTTCATCGTATCTGCAACTTCTTCAGCTCCTATTTTCGGATCAATGCGTGCCTGAAAATAGAGGTCAATGTAATCGGTATGCAGCCGCCTTAAAGAGCATTCTACTGATTTTCGAATTCCTTCACGGCTGGAATCATAAATAAGTGGTGGAACATCCGGATCAATCGAATAATCAAAATCCACTCCACATTTTGAAGCGATAACAACTTTATTTCGAATTCCAGATAATGCTTTTCCCAAAATTTTCTCATTATGATGCGGTTCGTCCTTATATCCGTAATTCTTAGCTGTATCAAAAAATGTGTAGCCTAAGTCTACTGCTTCTCGAATTAAACGGACAGCTTCATTTTCATCCATCGGTGTTCCCGCTGCATGAGATATCCCCATACAGCCCATCCCTATGGCTGTGACTTCTAAATTACCTAACTTTCGTGTTTCCATTTTTTCGTCCACCTTTCTTTTAAAATCAGTTTCAATCAACGGTAAGATTTTTCAAAAATAGCAGCACATTCTTCATCGGAGAGAGGCACACGGTCGCAGGCAAACAAGCCTCCCATAGTAGTGCGGGCATTTTGTGCCAGAGTTAAAAATTCATCTGGTGAAATCCCATAATCGGACATTTTCAAATCCGATACACCACAAACTTCCTGCAAATCGCCGAGAGCTGTAATGAAATCCATCGGTTCTTTTGCATCCTGTTTCCCTAAAGCCTGTGCCATACGGACAAACCGTTCATCACAAGTATGTTTTTCGATAAAATGTGTAAAATATGCTTGTGAAATCATAATCAGACCTGCGCCATGGGGAAGCTCGTGATGATATGCACTCATAGCATGCTCCATCGAATGCTCACTGGTACATGCACTGACTGTCATAACAACGCCGGAAAGCGTATTGGCAAATGCTACATGTTCTCTGGCCTCCAGATCTGTGCCGTCCTGAACTGCCCGCGGGAGATAAGCCCCAATATTTTCGATTGCCGTCAAAGCATACATATCACTCATTACAGAAGCTTCCTCTGTTCCGAACAGCAGGCGTAGAAGAGCATGACGAAACAGCAGGAAAAGGGTCATAATTCCTAATGAAACTGTTCTGGCGTGTTTGCCAGATAAGTCATATTCAGATAAAAACGAAAAGATTGCTTGTGGTGCCTTGGTTGCCCAAATAGGATATCCGATAAATACTGCATCGTATCGTGAAAGATCCAGATTGTTTTCTACCAATTTCGGTAAGATGTCCTTATTTATCTCTTCATGATTCTGATCTACAACAGCGTCAAAATCAGAAGGATATGGAGCTTTCATTTGAATCATGTAGATATCTCCACCCACATGCTCCTTAAATGAATCTTCATACAATCAACCTCCTTTTTCATTCCGGCATTTTATTTCATGAATCAGATAATCCAATTGATCCAAGGCCTGCTGTTTGTCATGGATTTCCTCTATCAGTTGATACCGGTATGTGCGTAAAATCCGAATTTGCTCCATGCTGGTATCAGTTTTTGATTCTACCAACTCCATAAAATGCTTTAATGTATGTGGATCCATCCCCATTTTCAAAAAACCTCCAAACTGCAACACATGCTGCAATTCGGATACGGTATAGTCATTCTGACCATCTTTGCCTTTTTTTCCTTGCAATAGGTTACTTCTTTCATAAAAGCAAAGTGTTTCCATGTCTATATGAAAAGATTGGCTTGCCTCCTGTAAAGTCACCCCAAACCTCCAAATCAATAAAAAATAATGTAAGTACAGCCAAAGAATCAATCAACTGACTGCACTTACATTATAGGATAGAGCACTTTATTATGTCTAATACTTAGTTTTTATAAAATTAAATGCCTATGGAGCATGAGTTTTAAATATGATTTTTCATTTTCCACTTTTCGAAAAATCAAAACTCTTGATATGCTCTATGAATTTTGATGCAGCTAATCCAAACGGCTGCTGTCTGCGCCATGCAAGAACACTACTAGCAGACAATTCCGGGTAAAGTGGACGATAGATAATTTTTTCTTGATCCCATAAAGAAGTACTTCCCCTTATGATAATAGCATAAGCGAGTTTATGATAAACCATAATGGAACTGTTTGCCGGAAGGTTGCTGGTAAACAAAACATTTAAATGTTCAAAAACATCTCCAAACCAATTCGCCAATTCACTCTGAATATTCAAACGTTGAGGTAAAATCAAAGGAACAGACAGCAAATCTTCCGCAGTCACATACGGTTTTTCAGATAGAGGAGAATCTGGCGTCATCACAACACCCCACTGCTCTTTTTGATTCAGACGAATAAAATCATATTTTTCCATATTGACAGGTTCCAACAAAAGACCAATATCCGCCAGACCACGCTCCATCCGAGCTCTTACATGATCCGCTGTAGCCGTATGTATATCAAAACGGACAGCAGGATATTTTTTGTGAAATGCACGTAACAAATCCGGCAACATTTGCACCGCACCCAAGTCACCACATCCAATAGACACCGTTCCTTCCACAGCCTCTTCCTGCTCGATTAATTCTTGTTCCGTTTTATCAACCAACTCAAGAATTTCCTCTGCGCGGCGACGTAGCAACATTCCTTCATTTGTCAGAACAATTTTCCTTGTTCCCCGGTCAAATAATTTTACACCTATATCTTCTTCCATTTTGGCCAATTGGCGACTCAATGTAGGCTGTGTGATATGTAAAACATCCGCCGCTCTAGTGATACTTTCTTCCCGAACTACCGTTAGAAAATAGCGAAGCACTCGGATTTCCATAATGATTCCTCCATAATGAAATATTTTATATTCATTATATCAAATCCATGCTTATAGAGCAAGAATCATTACATTTCTTTCGTTTTAAGCATAAAAATGACACTATTAATCAAATAGGTACTTATTCTCTGAATTCTATAAAGAACATAAGCTTATATTAAAATTACACCAACATTGTTCCTGCCAACTTGCCGGGCCATCCTGCAGGGTGCGGTAGTAACACAGCTAGGACAGCCCGATCGTAATTCCGGACAGCACAAGAAAAATCCATCTCCGTTTTGCATCTGTCAGCTGTATGATTCTTTTATTACTCATAAATTTTCTCCATCATCCTGTTCCATACTTTCCGATTCAGATATTCTGTCATTCGGCTTCGTTTTTTTCTGTAAAATGAATCTGTTCTTCTGAAAGTTCCAATACAATCACCTCGTAAAAAGCGATA
>DXFK01000160.1 GCA_019114495.1 Candidatus Blautia stercoravium | reverse complement strand
GTATTGTAAAGGGGATTTACGAAGTGATGGATTTGCCGGATGAGAAAAAATTAAGCCGGGAAATTGACCGTCTTTACCGTTGCCGTCACTTAAAAGATGTGTTGGATATTACAGAGAAAGCAGTGGTAGCTTTGGAGAATTTTCTGGCAGAAAATACAAAGGGAACCCGCAGCGAAGTCACCAAGGTAAAAAATTATATTTATGAGAATTATCAGGAAGATTTAAGCATTGATATGCTGGCGGAAAAGGTATATCTGTCTCCCGGATATTTAAGCAGTATCTTTAAACAGGAGACAGGAATGAATCTGAACCGGTTTATCAAAGGATACCGTATGGACAAGGCCAGAGAATTGCTGGAACACAGCCCGAAGAAGATTTCTCAGATAGCCAGAGAGGTGGGATTTTCCAATAATTCCTATTTCTGCAGAAGTTTCCGGGAGCATTTCGGCATGACTCCGGAAGTATGCAGAAAGGGATTGGGAAAAGATGAGGAAGCTGCTGCAGAAATATAAAAATTTAAAATACCGCTATAAACTTACTGTAATTATGATTTTATGCAGCCTGATACCGGCTGCTGTCATCAGCACTTATACGCTGTTTCGCACGGTGGATATGATGCGGGAAAAGGAGAAAGATACCCTGCAGCAGGTGGTAAACCAGTCCATGGGAAGCATTGAAAATAAGGCAGAGATTTATGGAAATCTGCTGCATTATCTGGCCTATTCCTCAGATTTGCGCAGGATTATGGAGAAGCAGTACGAGTCTGATTATGAGGCTTATCTGGAGTATACGGAAACAGCAGATCCTCTTCTTACGATGCCTCAACTCTATCATGACGAAATTCGGGAAATTACGCTGTATGCCTCCAATATTCAGGTAGAACACGGTTCTACGCTGGCCCCTTTGTCCAGCGCCCAAAGCCAGCAGTGGTATGGACAGATATATCCCCAGGATACCATACAGTGGATTGTGCGCCAGGGAAACCCAAAAGAAATTCTGGCAGTGCGGAAGTTTTATAAGCAGGAAGAAATCCATGCACTGCTAGTCATTACTCTGGATTATGACAAACTATTAGAACCCTTTGCTTCTGTAATGAAGAATAACCAAGGCGGACTGATTACAGACGAAGAGGGGAATGTGATTTTTTCTGACTATGATATGGAAGCGTCATTTACACCGGAAAAAGAAGCCTCCCTGACGTATCTGAAAGCACATTATGTTTGTACCGAAGCAAGGGCAGAGACCACAGGATGGAACTTTTGTTTTTATCAGCCTCAGCAGGTGATAGATGCTGCAGTGGCAAATTTAATGTGGGGAAATGTTCCTGTACTGGTTGGATGTCTGGTGCTGATTTTTCTACTGGGATATTTCTTTTCCAGAGGTATGGTGGCACGGCTGGAACAGTTGACAGAGAATATGAATCAGATTAATCTTGGGCTTCGACAGGTAACGGTAGTCAGCGATTCCAAAGATGAAATCGGCGTGCTTATCCGTACATTCCGGAGAATGATGAACGAGATTAATAAGCTGATTTCCCAGGTGTATGAGGCAAAAATCCATCTGCAGAAAACAGAAATGCAGGCTTTGCAGGCACAGATAAATCCCCATTTTCTCTATAACTCTCTGTCCATTATTAACTGGAAGGCCATTGAAGCGGGAAATGATGAAATCAGCCAGGTAACCCTGGCCTTATCCACTTATTACCGTACCAGTCTGAACAAAGGGGAAACGATGACCATTGCAGCCAATGAACTGCGGAATATTGAGGCGTATCTGCACATTCAGCTGGTCATGCATGATGATAGTTTCCAGGTGGAAAAGCAGATAGAGGAAAAGGTCTTAAGTTGTTCTGTGCCGAAATTGATTCTGCAGCCTCTTGTGGAAAATGCCATTGAACATGGATTGGATGTTTCGGAAAAAGAAGAGAAAAAGCTAAAAATTTCTGCGCTTTTGGAAGGCGGGGATTTGGTGTTTCTTGTAGAAGATAACGGTGCAGGAATGGAAGAAGACCAGGCAGAGTCCATACTGACGTATCAGTCAAAAGGCTATGGCATGCGCAATGTCCATGACAGAATCCGGCTACTCTATGGAGAAGAATTCGGGTTGAAGATTTACAGCAGAAAAGGAGAAGGAACCAGAGTAGAAGTCCGGTTTCCGGCAGACCGGGAGGAGAATATGTATGAATAGAAATAGAAAAATTCGTGGATTTTTGATACTTGGCACAGCTGTGTTCTGCCTGGGATTTTTCAATTTTTTGTTTTGCAAAGATTCCTTAAAAAAGGAAAAGGCAGAGGAAAAAGAAACAGAAATTTCAGAAAAAGATATGGAGAAGGCCTGGGAAAAAGCTGCCCACACACCTTACGGGGCTTATCCGGAAACTGTGTACTATACCCTGGGAAAAATTTCGGGACGGGATAATTCTAATCTTCCGGCAGGGGATACCTATGAGGACAATGGCTATACCCGGTATTTAAGAACAATGCTGAATATTCAAAATGAAGATGTTTTTGAACTGGAGGAAGGCAGCCAGTATGAAGAGGCTGTGGAAATGGCAGTCAAGGATAAAAACATGCCGGATATTCTGGTGGTAAAAGGCAGGGATACCTTACAGAAGTTAGCCAGGGAAGGGCAGATTGAGGATTTGACGGTTGTGTATGAGAAGTGTACCACTCCCAGAATCAAGGAAATGTATGAAAGCTATTCCCATGGGCTTTTGGATTCTGCCCGCTTTGAAGGCGGTTTGTATGGTTTTCCGGACACGGTTATTGACCATGGTCCCACTTTGTTATGGATGCGGAAAGACTGGCTGGATAAGTTGGGGCTTCAGGAACCGAAGAGCATGGAGGAAGCCATGGCCTGTATTGCGAAATTTGTAGAAAAAGACCTGGCGGGAAACGGAGAAACCATAGGTCTGGCCTGCAACACCCAGCTGGTAACCGGCAGTAATGCCAAATATTCGGCAGATGGGATTTTTACGATGTTTCACGCAAAGCCAAGGAAATGGATATCAGGAGAGAACGGGGAGATTATTTATGGCTCTGTTACAGAAGAGACCAAGGATGCGCTGGCTTATATGAACAGCCTGTACACAAAAGGAATTTTGGACAGCAAGTTTCTCCTGCGCACAGAAGACAACCTGACGGAACTCATTGCGGAAGGAAAATGCGGTGCTTTTTTCGGTAAGTGGTGGGCGCCTAACAATCCTTTGATGCAATCCTACGACAGAAATAAGGAAGCCATATGGAAGCCTTATTTTCTCACGGAGGAAGACGAAAATCAGGTGCAGGAATACGAAACTTATGATGACACCCTGTATGTAGCTGTGCGAAAAGGCTATGAACATCCAGAGATTCCTGCAAAATATATCAGCGTGATTTTTGATTATTCCCGGTATGATGATGGAAATGCAAATGAAGTCAACGAATATTTTTCCTTAAATGTAGACCCTACGGCAAGACCCATGAATATCAATGTGGATTACAAAGATGCCTTGTACCGTACCACCAGGCATATCAGAGAAGCTCTTGAGGGAGAGAAAAAGCCGGAGAAATTGTCCGGATTGGAAAAATCTTATTATACCACCTGCAAAGCCTATCTGGACGGCAGCCTGACTACAGCCAACGCCTGGGCGGCTTATACTTCACGCATTACAGCAGTAGGGCTTTTGGCAGATTCCGGCTTTGAGACTGCTCAGGCCCTGCCACTGCAAGGGGAAAATCCGGGGCCGGATGACGACCTTCTGAAGCTGGAACAGCAGACCTTTATTCAGATTATATGCGGAGAAAAACCGGTGGGATATTTTAATACTTTTGTCAAAGAGTGGTATGCAGCAGGAGGAAAAGAGATTACCCAGAAGGCCAGAACGGCAGTAAAGGGGGAAATGAAACCATGAATCTTTGAGATAAGGCTTATATAGGGTGATAAAAAAGAAGGGGTTTAAAGGATTTTGATGAAAAAGATAACAGAGAAATTAGATGTGTACTTAAATAACATAAAAATAAAGAAAAAGATTTTTCTCCTCTATTTCTATTGTATCATGATTCCTCTGGTTGTTACAGACACCGTTATTTGTGGGATGTTTATTCATGATGAAGAGGAGGGTCGAAAAACCAGACTGAAAAATATGGTGAAATCCGTGGAATATATGTTAAGTGGTGATGTAGATAAGGCAGCAGCCTTATCTGAAAACATATATTTCAATAAATATATTAACGAGTTCCTAAATGAAGAATTTTCATCAGGGCTGGATTATTATAATAAATATCAGGAACTTTTAAAAGATTCTTTGTTTGAAAGTTCACTGGGAACCAGCAATGTTATTATTACTATGTATACAGATAATCCTACGG
>DXFK01000159.1 GCA_019114495.1 Candidatus Blautia stercoravium | reverse complement strand
CTATGTCCAATGTTTATGTCCATTTCTCGTAAATTCTTTTCCTGCACGATATTCAATTGTAAATTTTCAAGTAGAACCTTATTCACTAAGATTCCGAGAAGTTATGTATTCATAGCCATTGCAGTATGGCTATGTACTTGACCTGCTCATTTCCTAACCAGTCTGGCAATATTTGTTCTCAACGCCCCTTGCCAAGCTTATAAACTCAAGGGAAGTCACTAAGGAACAGACTACTTATCTGTATCATAGGAGTCTCACCTCTGCCGGGTTCTCCGCCAGCTCCGTAGAGAAGTATCATTATCATCCTGACTGTCATCGCCGTAACAGGAGCAGCCTGTTACTTATACCGGGGATTCTCGCTATTCTGAATTACAGAAGTCTCGGCGTACCCGATAAGGTGGCTAAAATCATCAGGAATAAAGTCTTAGTGACCTGTATATTCAATTTTCAAAGTACAAGCGAAAGGCTTCCGTTTTCGTCGTTCGGAATTAACCCCTTCACTTGTTTGAACTGGGAGAGCCGTTTTGCACCCCCTCAAATCAAAAGAAGTTGAAATATTTTTAGAAAATAAAAAAGCCATTTCTGTTGAGGAAACTCTTTATATAATCTATGGTAAATCTGATGGAAAGTTTAGTCCAAGGCTTACAAGTGTAACTGATCAATTTTACTGCCAGGAGTTAAACACTTCTTTCGGAGAAAATGCTTTTGCTTTTATTGATGAAACGGCGGATCAGGCAGGGGTTTATTTAGAAATGGATGATGCTGTATATTGGTGGAGTTTTGAGGGGAATTTCAATAAAGAGGATATTATATCATTTATAAATACTCTTGAAGAATAGCATATATTTAAATATGCACAATTTTTGATGGATTTTCTGCTGATTTTTCAGAAATTTTAATCTTGTTTTTCAAAACAGAAGTACTATACTGATAGTTAAATAAATAACAAAGTTAAGTTTAAATAAGGAGGTCTTAACAATGCTTAGACTTAGAATGATGCGTGCCCCTCAAAAATATGTACAGGGTAAAAATTCCCTGCTTGATTTCCATAAAGAGATGACAAGCCTTGGTGATAAATGGCTGTTTATCTGCTCCAGAAGCGGATACAAAATGACTCACGATAAAATTGAAAAAAGCTTTGAAGGTACTGATGATGTCCGTCAATATGAGGTCTTTGGCGGTGTCTCCAGTGTCGGCGAGATCGAAAAAATGAGAAAAATCGTAAGAGAGAATCAGCTGAATGTGGTCGTTGGTGTAGGCGGCGGTTCTGCAATTGACACGGCAAAAGCAACTGCATATTATGAAAAACTTCCTGTCGTAATTATCCCCACAGTAGTTGCTACTGATGCTCCCTGTACCGGTCTTTCCGTTATTTACAACGATGATAAAACATTTAACAGTTATCTGTTTTATCCGAAGAATCCGGAAGCAGTTATCGTAGACAGCGAAATTATTGCAAATGCACCGGTTAAATTCCTTGTTGCAGGTATGGGAGATGCTCTTGGAACATATTTTGAAGCCCGCGCCTGCGATCGTACAGATGCGCCAAGTCTGGAATCCGGCGGTATTACCCGCTCGGCAATGGCATTATGCCGTCTCTGCTATGATACATTAAAGGAATACGGTTCAGCCGCTAAAAAAGCATGTGAATGTCATGTTGTTACTCCTGCATTGGAAGCCATTATTGAAGCCAATGTTTATCTTTCAGGAGTGGGAGCAGATAACGGCGGACTTGCGGTTGCCCATTCTTTCTATAATGGACTGACAGCACTTGGAGGACACAGCGCACCTCATGGAAACTGTGTTGCATTTGGTACGCTGGTACAGCTTGTACTGGAACGTGCTTCTAAAGAAGAATTCAAAGAAGTTCAGGATTTCTGTATGGAAGTCGGACTTCCTGTAACCCTGGAAGAAATCGGTATTACTACTGACGATGAAATTCGTGTTATTGCCGAAAAATCCTGTGTAGAAGGCGAGTCCATCCATAACATGGTTGCAGATGTAACCCCGGATCAGCTTTACGCTGCCATTGTTGCCGCAGATGCATTGGGTAAGGAAGCGCTCGCTAAATAATTTTTATGTATTAAAAAGGTGCTGCCGCACTAAATAAATGAAGAGGGTATGAAGAACATGATTACGGCAAGCGATCAGCCGGATATTATGATTAATTTGCTTTTTTTGCAAGTCCATAGATTGCAGCTCCAAGAACAAGCGCAATGCAGTCAATTATGCTGAAAGAATTCTGAACGAACTGCAGATAAAGAAGTCCGATCAGTCCGAGTACTGCAAATACAAGCCCCATAAATTTGCATAAGCCGTAAGCTCGAGACCGTTTCAAGTTTTGTGTAAATCGAAAAAACTGATATAAGATATGTCATTAGTTACTTTGGGCAGAGCCGATTTTTTGAGGCTCTGCCTTTGCTTGTATTATAATGCAGTTTCCGGAGCTGGCGGTTAAATCCCTCGATGGCATTCGCGGTATAGATCAGACGGCGGACGGCTTCCGGATATTTGAAATAGGTTTAGAGATTCGCCCAGTTGTTCTTCCAGGATTTCGCAATTTTCGGATATTTTCCGCTCCATTTTTCATCAAAGCTGTCTAACTCAGCCAGTGCAGTCTCTTCTGTTGGAGCTGCATATACACGTTTCAGATCAGTCATCAAAGGCTTGAGTTCTTTGTAGAAAACAAACTTTGTT
Organism: Candidatus Blautia stercoravium; assembly: GCA_019114495.1. GTDB lineage: Bacteria > Bacillota > Clostridia > Lachnospirales > Lachnospiraceae > Blautia > Blautia stercoravium. The sequence goes on along the minus strand of DXFK01000159.1, from coordinate 602 downwards.
GTATTCCGGATCTGATGGATGATGCACTGCTGAATCTCTGTCTCTGGGAATACCGCTTCAATTACCTGAGGAAAGCCTGTCAGACCATCCACACATGCAATCAGTATATCTTCTACACCACGGTTCTTCAGACCGTTCAGAATAGAAAGCCAGAATTTCGCACTTTCGTTTTGCCCAACATACATTCCGAGTACATCTTTATGTCCTTCCATGTAGATCCCGACAGCGATATAAACCTCACGTTTTACAATCCGGCCTTCGTTGCGTACATGGTAATGGATGGCATCCATGAAAACGACCGCGTAGATTTCTTCCAACGGTCTTTCCTGCCATTCTTTCACAATGGGAAGGATCTTATCAGTGATCCGGCTAATCGTACTGTCAGAAATTTGGATGTCATACAGGTCACGCATATGGCTTTCAATATCATTCGTGGTCATTCCTTTGCATACATGGAAATAATCTTTTCCTCCATGTCCTGATTAACTGTATTCTGATATTTTTTAACGATCTGTGGTTCAAACTCACCTTTCCGATCCCCGGGGATATCAATCTCCATATCGCCATAGCTGGTATGCATGGTCTTTTGGGAATGACCAAAG
>DXFK01000158.1 GCA_019114495.1 Candidatus Blautia stercoravium | reverse complement strand
TTCAGAAGAAAGGATATATTTTATATGAAGATACTCATTCAAAAAGGACGTATTTTAAACCCTTCTGACCAGAGAGATGAGGTCGGGGATATTTATATGGAAAACGGTGTAATTAAGGAAATAGGAGGGACTATTACCCCTGAGGAAACGCCGGATAAAGTGATTTTGGCAGAAGGCTGTTATGTTATGCCGGGATTGATCGATTTGCATGTGCATTTAAGAGACCCGGGACTGACCCATAAGGAAGATGTTGTAACCGGGGCAAAGGCAGCAGCCAGAGGCGGCTTTACGACGATTCTGGCCATGCCCAATACCAAGCCGGTGATTGATTGTGCAGACCGGGTACAGTATGTACACAATAAAGCTAAAGAACTGGCGCCGGTACATGTATTGCAGATTGGCGCTGTGACAAAGCAGCAGAAAGGCGAAGAACTGGCTGACATTGAGGGAATGATTCAGGCAGGGATTCCGGCTATCAGCGAGGACGGAAAGTCTGTTATGAATATGAAGCTTTATCGGGAAGCCATGGAAATTGCTGCAAAGCATGACATTCCTGTGTTTGCCCACTGTGAAGACCAGAATATGGTAAACGGCGGCTGTGTCAATGAAGACAAACATTCCAAAGAACTGGGGTTGCCGGGTATCAGCAATGCGGTGGAAGATGTGATTGTGGCGAGAGATATTGTACTGGCTAAGGAAACTGGAGCAAGACTGCATTTGTGCCATTGCTCGACAAAAGACAGTGTGCGCATGATTCAGCTGGCAAAGGAAGAAAGGCTGCCGGTGACAGGAGAAGTATGCCCTCATCATTTTACCCTGACCTCAGAAGATATGGTGGCAGGAGATACCAATTTCAAGATGAATCCGCCTCTTCGTACGGAGGCAGACAAAGAAGCCCTTTTAAAAGGTTTAAAAGAAGATATTCTGGACGTTATCAGCACAGACCATGCCCCTCATTCCAGAGAAGAAAAGCAGCAGCCCATGACAAAGGCTCCCTTTGGTATTGTTGGGCTGGAAACAGCAGTGGCATTAACAGTGACAGAACTGGTAGACAAAGGTGTAATTACACCGCTGCAGATGGCAGAGAAAATGAGTTATAACCCGGCGCGGATTATCGGCAGTGACAGAGGACGTCTGGAAGTGGGAAGTCCGGCGGATGTGACCATTATTGACCCGGAAGCAGAGTATGTGATTGACAGCATGAGTTTTCTGTCCAAAGGCAAAAATACACCATTTGACGGCAGAAAGGTAAAGGGGCTGGTAAAGGCCACTATCTGTGATGGAGAAGTGGTATATCAGCAGGATTGAGAAGAAAAAGGAAAAGTACAATTTGGAGGGATAAATAATGATTAACAAACTTACTGCAAAGATACAGAAAACCAAGGCACCTATTGTAGTGGGACTGGACCCTATGATGAACTACATTCCAAGTCATATTCAGGAAAAGGCATTTCAGGAGTTCGGCGAGACACTGGAAGGAGCCGCGGAAGCTATCTGGCAGTTTAATAAGGAAATTGTAGATAAAACTTATGATTTGATTCCGGCTGTGAAGCCGCAGATTGCCATGTATGAGCAGTTTGGTATTCCGGGACTGCAGGCATTTAAGAAAACTGTGGATTACTGCAGGGAAAAAGATTTAGTGGTTATCGGGGATATTAAAAGAGGAGACATCGGTTCTACGTCTGCAGCTTATGCCACCGGACATGTGGGAAAAGTACAGGTGGGAAAAAACAGAATTGCGGCTTTTGATGAAGACTTTGTAACTCTGAATCCTTACATGGGCGCAGACAGCATCAATCCGTTTATTGATGTGTGCAAAGAAGAGAAAAAGGGAATGTTTATTCTGGTGAAGACTTCCAATCCCTCCAGCGGCGATTTCCAGGATCAGCTTGTAGACGGAAGACCGCTTTATGAACTGGTAGGCGAAAAAGTGGCACAGTGGGGCGAGGACTTTATGGGAGATTCCTACAGTTATGTGGGGGCTGTTGTAGGTGCAACTTACCCGGAAATGGGAAAAACTCTGCGTAAAATCATGCCGAAGTCTTATATCTTAGTACCGGGCTACGGTGCACAGGGAGGACAGGGCAAGGATTTGGTACACTTCTTTAATGAAGATGGTCTGGGTGCTATTGTGAATTCCTCCAGAGGTATTATTGCAGCTTACAAGCAGGAAAAATACGCAAACTTCGGAGAAGAAAACTTTGCAGACGCAGCAAGAGCAGCTGTAGAAGCGATGGTGGAGGACATTAACGGTGCCTTGGAAGCAGCGAAATAAGGAGAAAGCGGAATTATGTCAAAAGTAAAGATGACGGGCAGAATTCTCAGCCAGGAAAAAATTGCCGCAGAGATTTACAGTATGTGGATAGAAGCGGCGGAAATTGTAAAAGAGGCGAAGCCGGGACAGTTTATTTCCGTGTATTGCAGGGACAATTCCAGAATTTTGCCAAGACCTATCAGTATTTGTGAAATCGACAGAGAGAAGGGCGCACTGCGCATTGTATACAGAATTGCAGGAAAGGGCACCGATGAATTTTCCCGTATGAAAGCAGGAGAAGACCTGGATATTATGGGACCTTTGGGAAATGGATTTCCTATGGATGTTATTAAAGGGAAAAAGGTGTTTCTCATGGGCGGCGGTATCGGTGTTCCGCCAATGGTTCAGACAGCTAAAGAAGCAGAAGCAGACGTGACCGTGATTGCCGGTTACAGAAACAGTGAAATTTTCCTGAAAGAGGAGTTGTCTGAAAACAGCCGTCTTGTAGTGGCTACAGAGGACGGAAGTGTGGGAACAAAGGGAAATGTGATGGATGCTATCCGGGAGAACGCTCTGGAAGCGGAGGTGATTTTTGCCTGTGGACCAACTCCGATGTTAAGGGCCATAAAGAATTATGCAAAGGAAAAAAACATACTCTGCTATGTTTCCATGGAAGAGAAAATGGCCTGCGGCATTGGAGCCTGTCTAGCCTGTGTGTGCAAATCGAAAGAAAAAGACAGCCATTCTCATGTGCACAATAAGCGGATATGTAAGGATGGCCCTGTATTTTTGAGCACGGAGGTGGAACTGTAATGAATATGAAAGTAAACCTTGCGGGAGTGGAACTGAAAAATCCTGTTATGACAGCTTCGGGAACTTTTGGTTCAGGTGCAGAGTACAGTGAGTTTGTAGATTTGAATAAACTGGGGGCAGTGGTGACAAAAGGAGTAGCTCACGTTCCCTGGGCTGGAAATGATACACCGCGTATTGCGGAGATTCACAGCGGCATGATGAATGCTATCGGACTGCAGAATCCGGGAATTGATGTGTTCTGTCAAAGAGATATTCCCTATTTGCAGCAGTTTGATACAAAAGTCATTGTTAATGTATGCGGACATGCGCCGGAAGAATATCTGGCAGTGGTAGAGCGCCTGGCAGAGGAATCCATTGACATGATGGAAATTAATATTTCCTGTCCCAATGTCAATGCCAACTTTCTGGCTTTTGGGCAGGACCCCAAGCGTGTAGAAGAACTGACTGCACAGATTAAGAAAATCGCAAAACAGCCGGTGATTATGAAGCTGACTCCCAATGTAACGGATATTGCGGAGATTGCAAGAGCGGCAGAGGCCGGCGGCGCAGATGCAGTTTCTTTGATTAACACTCTGACTGGTATGAAAATTGATGTGAAACGGAGAACATTTGCGCTGGCAAATAAAACAGGAGGCGTGTCTGGTCCTTGTGTAAAACCCATTGCTGTGCGTATGGTTTATCAGGTAGCCCAGGCGGTAAAAATTCCTATTATCGGTATGGGCGGTATTCAGAATGCGGAAGATGCGCTGGAGTTTATTATGGCAGGTGCCACAGCAGTATCTGTGGGAACAGCCAACTTTACCAACCCTTATGCCACGGTGGAAATTATTGAAGGGCTGGAGCGATATATGAAAGAGAATGGCGTGGAAGACATTCGGGAATTGATTGGAATTGTGAAATAGAAAAAATAGGGCAGAACCCCAGGGGAAAAGGGGTTCTGCCCTGTTTGTGTTTGGTGAAGAATGTGCGGGCATTGTATGAACATCAGTCCACATACAGCCTATGAGTATATTTGAATAGAACCAGGAGAAGCATATGAGGCAGGAGAGGGAAGAGGCCTGGGAGGAATTAATGAGGAAAGTGCTGGACGATATATCCTTCATTGAAATAAACAAAAAACTGTGATAAAATTGAAGAGATTTGATGAGCGGGCACAGAAAGCCTGCAAATACGGAGGTTTAAGAAAAATGGAAGCATATAAAGCAGAATTTATCGATTTTATGGTAGAAAGTAATGTTTTGAAATTTGGAGAATTTACTTTGAAAAGCGGCAGAAAGTCTCCTTTTTTTATGAATGCAGGTGCTTATGTTACCGGTTCTCAGCTGAAAAAGCTGGGTGAGTATTATGCAAAAGCCATTCATGACAAATATGGCGATGATTTTGACGTGCTTTTTGGACCGGCTTACAAGGGAATTCCTATCAGCGTGGTAACGGCCATTGCCTACAGCGAATTATACGGAAAAGAAGTCCGTTACTGTTCAGATCGCAAGGAAGAAAAAGACCATGGTGCAGACAAGGGAAGTTTCCTGGGAAGCAAGCTGCAGGACGGCGACAGAGTCGTTATGATTGAGGATGTGACAACCTCCGGGAAATCCATGGAAGAAACCGTTCCAAAGGTAAGAGGTGCAGCTCATGTGGAAATCGTAGGTCTGATGGTTTCCCTAAACCGTATGGAAGTGGGAAAAGGCGGTGAAAAGAGTGCGCTTGAGGAAGTAAAGGATACTTACGGCTTTGATACCAATGCCATTGTTACTATGGAAGAAGTGGTTGAGCATTTGTACAACAAAGAATGTGACGGCAGAGTTGTGATTGACGATGAAATTAAGAAAGCCATTGACGCATACTATGAACAGTACGGCGCCAAATAAAAAAAGAAGGAAGGGTTCCTCATGAATGAAAAAATTTATAAAACCATGTCTCGATGTGCAGCAGGCAGCATTGCAGCCGGGATTGTTGTGCTGGTAACCGGAATTGCCACAGGTGTTGTCATGCTGGTAACCGGAGCCAGACTTCTGAAAAGGAAATCTGAGATTACATTTTAATGGACAGGATAAGGGGCTGTTGTATGGAAATGAAATACTTCAGCCTTCTTATTATTTATTTGGTAAGTTTTGATAAGAGGTTGAAAAATTGAATAAAAGGGTAAAGAAGAAAATAAAAGCCGCAGGGGCGGTTTTGTTTGTAATATATATTCTTGCACTGATATACTTTCTCTTTTTTGCAGAGCGGTTTGGACAGCTGGCTTTTGCAGAAAGGGAGTATCATTATAATCTTGTACTGCTGCAGGAAATTAAAAGATTTTGGGTATACCGGAAGCAGCTGGGAGCACTGGCGGTTATGGCTAATTTACTGGGCAATGTGGTGGGATTTATTCCCTTTGGACTGATTATTCCCATTATCAGCCGCGAAGCAAGAGGATTTTTCTTTATTACTTTCTCTGGGTTTACATTAAGTCTTTGTGTAGAAACCGTTCAGCTGGTTACAAAGCTGGGGTGCTTTGATGTGGATGATTTGGTGATGAATACACTGGGGGCGGCAATCGGTTATCTGCTTTTTGCTGTCAGCCATTTATTATATAGAAATTGGAAAAGGAGAGCAGGATAATGGCTAAAAAACGATATAAATATGATTTTGCAAAGAAAAAACATTCCCAGAAAGGAGTTACTTCTTCTGTATTTGCCGGAATCTCTCTGGGGATTTTTTGCATTGCAGCCATCTGTTCCCTTGCATTTCACGGGAAAGGCGGTCTGTATCTGGGGGCTATGGGACTGATTGCCATAGGGCTTTCCATTTACGGATTTATTCTGGGACTGAAAAGCTTTTCGGAGAAAAACAGAGATCAGCTTTTCTGCAAAATTGGAGCGGCAGGAAACGGTGTGCTTATGGTTATCTGGCTGGGATTGTTTCTGCTGGGACTTGCATAAAAGACAGAGAAGGAGGAAAAACATATGGAGGAACGGTTGAAAAAGCAGATGGATTTTCTGCTGGAAATGGATAAGCTGAAATTTATCAACCGACAGACGTATTTGTCTGACGGAGTACGTAGGGAAAACGATGCGGAACATTCCTGGCACCTGGCCTTGATGGCTGTGCTGCTGTCCGAGCATGCAGACGAAGAAGTGGATTTATTGAAGGTCATTACCATGGTGCTGATTCATGATTTGGTGGAAATTGACGCAGGAGATACATATGCCTATGACGAGGAGGGAAAGCAGACCCAGAGGATAAGGGAAGAAAAGGCTGCAGACCGGATATTTGCCATACTGCCCAAAGACCAGGGCGAAAAATTCCGCGCTCTGTGGGAAGAATTTGATGCTTACGAGACACCGGAGGCAAAGTTTGCCCATGTGTGCGATAATGTGCAGCCTTTGATGCTGAATCATGCCACAGGCGGAAAATCCTGGAGGGAAAGAGGTATTCGCCGTTCTCAGGTGGAAAAGCGGAACAGCTTTGTGGGGGAAAGCTCCCGGACAATGAAGGCTTATATAGAAGAGGTTTTAGATAAAAATGTGGAGAAAGGAAATTTGAAGAATGAGTGATGCATGGATGATGGAACGTTTTTCTCTTATGAAAGAAAGAATCCGGGAAATCAGCGGAGAAGAAGCCGTAAAAGAACCTTACCGGACTTATTTTAAAACAACGGCAGCCTTTATTATGCAGGTGACGGATTTGCATGAAAAACTGCAGCAGGGCTGGCTGGAAGGCGCAGAACTTCCGGAACTGGAAGCCAATAATCAGAAGCTGTATGGAGATATTCTGCCTCAAAACTATGGACATTCTTACGGAAATCCAACATGGGCGGCAAAGACACTTGGGAAAGAATTTGGGCAGCTTTTAAGTTTTTTGTATACAGAAATCCGGGGGCTGATTGTCTTTGCCTACGAAGACAGGCTTTTTGATATGACGGTGGCCATGGAATTGTTTGTACAGATATACAATCTTTTTGAGGATGAAGACGTTATTGCAAAAGATGTAAAAGAGGCAATTTACTGGTATGTCAGCGATTACAGTGACGAAATGGTGGGCCGCAGAGTGCAGGAAGGGGTAGATCCTGCCCTTGATTTTGCCGCCAATATTATCTGCAGCAGTGATTTGACGGATGTCCGCTATCTGTATCGCTTTGGGGAATATATTACGGAAAATGAAATCGGCATGGCGAAATTTTTAAATACTCTTTCTGAAGAGGAAATCCAGGCTATGGCACGGACTTTCACAGAGGGCTACCGCACTGGATTTGCCCTGACAGGAAAAGACATTACAAAGAAAAAGACGGTGAATATCCGTTTCCAACTGGGATTTGAGCGTATGGTAAAGGCAGCTATTGAGCAGTTTAAGGCCATGGATTTAAAATCAGTGATTTACCGGAGCGCAGTTCATAGCGTAAACAAGAAGCAGCACCACAGAATCGGGTATTACGGCGCCATTCCAAACCCGCAGTTTGAATATGACCACAAAGACGATTCGGCCCTGTATCTGGACCATGAGTTTGTCCAGAGAAAGCTGAGAGTGCTGCAGGTGGCTTATGAACAGGTAAAAGGTCTGGCGGCTGTACACGGCGGTCCGGCCTGCATGGAAACATTTGGAGAAAAACCGTTTGCACCTGAAAAGAAAAAAGAGGCCTGCACCCTTACCGGTCATCAGCAGAAGCTGCAGGTGACTTATGACAACGAAGCAGGACAGATTGTAAACCGCTACATTAAAGGGGAAGAAAGAAGTTTTACTATCATTGCCTACCCGGTTATGGAAATCGGAGAGCAGTTTGAAGAGATTTTCCGGGAGACGGTAAAAATCAATACTCTGGATAGTCAACTTTACCGCAGGATTCAGCAGAACATAATTGACGCTTTAGACAAAGGGGAGACGGTGAAGATTAAAGGAAAAGGCGAAAATACCACAGATTTGACCGTAAAACTTCACCATCTGGAAAATCCGGCAA
>DXFK01000157.1 GCA_019114495.1 Candidatus Blautia stercoravium | reverse complement strand
AAAGAATCTTTGTCGTTTACAGCAACTTTCATATAATACCACATCTTCACTTGCTTGTCAACAACTTTTTTTGGAAACTTTTTCGTTTCTGTGACAGTAGAACTGCCAGCGGAGAAAGAGGGATTTGAACCCTCGCGCCGCTATTAACGACCTACTCCCTTTCCAGGGGAGCCCCTTCAGCCTCTTGGGTATTTCTCCATAGCCTGATCAAAATTCATATCCTCTTTTCGGAAACAACTTCCGAGCGGAGAGAGTGGGATTCGAACCCACGCGCCCTTGCGGACAAACGGTTTTCAAGACCGCCTCGTTATGACCACTTCGATATCTCTCCGTACCCTCGCTGTGTCAGCGACAGGTAGTATATTACCATGTATTGACAGTATATGTCAAGACTTTTCAAAAATTTTTTCAAGAAATTTTTCAGCTACCAGAATATCCTCCGGCGTGGTGATTTTCAGATTCTCATAAGCCCCTTCTACAAGACAAACCGGAACCTTTCCATACCGCTCTACCAGCATGGAATCATCCGTAATTTCTTTCATATCATACTGTCTCGCCTTTTCATGCACTTCCCGAATAAGGGAGTACGAAAAAACCTGAGGAGTCTGGATGGTCCATACCTGACTTCTCTTCGGAGTACCTGCCACCATTCTATTTTCATCTGCCAGCTTCACCGTATCTTTGGAAGGCATGCCCGCAATACAGGCTCCATATTGTTCAACAGCCTCTTTGGTCCTCTTTATAATTGCCTCTGTAACAAAAGGTCTGGCCCCGTCGTGGATAAATACATAATCACAGTCTTCACAGGCGCAAAGACCGGCATATACGGAATCATGCCTTTCCCGTCCTCCCGCAGCAATCTTTTTCACCTTTTGAAACCCGTATAAGTCTATGATTTCCTTTTTACAGTATTCTATACAATCATTTTCAGCAACAAGGACAATTTCTTCTATTTCCGGACTCTGCTCAAAAGCCGCAAGGCTATAGTAAAGTATGGGCTTCCCTTTCAGCATCAGAAACTGCTTCTGTATGTTGCTGTTCATACGCTTTCCCTGTCCGGCTGCCAGAACAATGGCTGTACACTTCATCTGCTCTCCCGCCTTTCTCTACCGTTCTCCCAGTTTCAGGTTCGGCACAGCATTCAAATCCCAGCCGTGTCTTGTCCCCTTCTGGTATTCATAATAAGCCGCCACTCCTATCATGGCCGCATTATCAGTACAGAAAATGGGGGACGGATGATAAAACTGAATATGGTTCCTCTCACAGGCCTGCTGCATAGCCGTCCGAAGAGTCTGGTTGGAGGCAACCCCTCCCGCAATGGCCAGCTTATCAATGTGATAATCTTTGGCTGCCGCAATGGCATGCTCTACCAATACTTCTACTACGCAGCGCTGGAAAGACGCGGCAACGTCAGCCTCTACCACAGGGATTCCCTGCATTTTGCACTTATTAATGTGGTTCAAAACCGCAGATTTCACTCCGCTAAAGCTGAAATCATAGGGTGCATCCTCTACTTTCGCCTTTGGAAAATTCATGGCATAGGCGTTTCCCTCTTTGGATAATCGGTCGATTTTCGGTCCTCCCGGATATCCAAGACCAATGGCGCGGGCCACTTTATCAAAAGCTTCTCCCGCTGCATCATCTCTGGTACGTCCCAGGATTTCAAATTCTCCGTAATCTTTTACAATCACCAGATGAGTATGTCCTCCAGATACCACCAGACATAAAAACGGGGGCTCCAAATCCGGATTTTCGATATAATTGGCAGAAATATGTCCCTCTATATGATGTACTCCTACCAAAGGAATATCTTTTGCAAAGCTGATAGCCTTGGCTTCTGCTACGCCTACTAAAAGGGCGCCCACAAGCCCAGGTCCGTAAGTAACGCCAATGGCATCTAAATCATCCAGGGTAACTCCTGCCTCTTTCAAAGCTTCTTCGATAACCTGGTTAATCTTTTCGATATGTTTTCTGGAGGCAATTTCCGGTACAACGCCTCCATATAATTTGTGCAAATCAATCTGAGAAGAAATAATATTGGATAACACCGTACGTCCGTTTTTGATAACAGAGGCTGCGGTTTCATCACAGGAACTTTCGATTGCCAGAATCAATACGTCTTCCTTTTTCATTGTTTTTGATCTCCTTCCCCGTCTTCAAACTGTAATTCCACAGACTGTCTGTCCCTTGCGGCAATGGTATTTGGAAATACCTTTGCCGCTTCCTCCAGAGCCTCCTCCGGCCGCACCAGAGAAGGACTGTAATGGGTCAGCCACATCTGCTTTACCCGAGCTTCTTTTGCCAGACCTGCGGCCTCCTGGAAGGTCATATGTTTATAAGCTTTTGCCTTCTGCTCCTTGTCCTGCTCTCCATACATACCTTCACAGATAAACAAGTCTGAACCTGCTGCATGTTCTACAATAGAGGACACCGGACGGGTATCTGTAGTATAAGTCAGCTTGATTCCCTTTCTCTCAGGTCCCAGCACCATATCCGGCGTATAAGTCACACCCTCGAAGGTTACAGTTTCCCCTTTCTGCAGAGGATTCCAGCATTTTAAAGGAATGTTCTGCTCCTTTGCTCTGGTTGCGTCAAATTTGCCGCTTCTTTTAATTTCCAGACTGTATCCGTAACAAATCACATTGTGGTTCACCCGAAATGCAGTAATATGATAACCATTCAGAACAAAGGTTTCCTCCGGCTTTGTCAGCTCTATACACTGAATTTCAAAAGGAAGCTCCGGCGCAATGACACGCAGAGCAGACACTACCCGCACCAGCCCCTTAGGTCCAATCAGCGTCAGCGGCTCTGTACGCTCTGCATTTCCCATGGTCAGCAAAAGGCCCGGCAGTCCGCTGATGTGGTCCGCATGATAATGGGTAAAACAGATAACATCAATGGGCTTAAAACTCCAGCCTTTTTCCTTTACAGCCACCTGTGTCCCTTCTCCGCAGTCAATCATCAGATTGCTTCCGTTATATCTCGTCATCAAAGATGTTAATTTTCTTCTGGGCAGAGGCATCATACCGCCTGTACCCAGCAGGCATACATCCAACATTCTATCTTCCTCGTTTCTATCGGTTTCGTTTCTGTCTGTTTCTTATCATAGCACACATTTTTTTGTGCTACAACAACTCATTTTCCCTTTTCACTTCTACCGGAATCTGAAAAGAGGCAATCCATTTATCGTAACAGCTTTCACACAAATCGAAATCATGAATTTCTCCGTCTTTTTCCGAGAAATAACCCCACTGTACATGACCGGGGAAAGCCCCTTCCAAAACCATATCTTTCTGTGTCCGCAGCTGTCTTCCGCAGCAGTTGCAGTAAACTTCCAGAAACTGTGCTTCCATCTGTTTTGTATATTTTTTCATTCTTTTCCTCCAAAGTGTGAAACGTTTTGAGGTTACAAAAAGAGTATAGCGAATCCGGCAGTAAAATCCCAGTGGGAAATAGCTGTAAACTTAGAAAAAGATAGCAGATTTGCTATCTTTTACACATCACCGCTGCGTTTTCCACAGGCGCTTCATAGAAATTTTTCCGGATTCCCATTCTGGCAAACCCTGCTTTTTCGTACAATCCAATGGCCTTTTCGTTACTCTCTCTCACTTCCAGAAAAAAAGAGGCAACCCCTCTCTCCTTTCCCCTCTGTTCCAGTGCAGCCAAAAGAGCCGTTCCGATTTTCCTTCCCCGGTATTCCTGCTTTACGCATACATTGGTGATTTCGCCTTCGTCCAGAGCAATCCACATGCCTGCATAGCCTACTGGTTTCCCGTCTTCCCACGCAGTCAGATACAGGGCATGGGAATCTTTTACTGCGTCCAGAAAGCCTTTTTCACTCCAGGGTTTTGAAAAATTCTCCGCCTCCATGGCGGCAATTTCCTGTACCTCTTTTTCTGTCATTTCTCGAATTTCAGGCATGTTCTTTCGCCAGGCGTTCCGCCCTTTCCCTTTCCGCCTGGGATACCCGCAGATAGTCCGGCTGATGTTCTGCCGCAGTTTCTGTCTTTCCCCTGGCAAAATACACAGCGCCAAGGGCAGCCACAGCCCCGGCTCTCTGGCGGTTTAAATGAGCAGGGGCAAAACTGTAAGCAACCTGACACTTCTCCTGAATCAATTCTTTAAAGACCGGTACGCCGTCTCCCAGAAAGATAACGCTTTTGCCTAATGCATTTACTTTTTCCAGAAGTTCGTCCATAGGAAGGGCGTCCTGGTCCTGTATAGTTTTCAACTGATGCTCCTCAAAGATATAAATCCCTGTATAAACCTGCTTTCTTCTGGCGTCCATAATAGGGCAGATAACCGTATCCCGGTCTGTGTCATAGAGATTATAAGCCAGAGCCTCCACTGTAGGCACACCGATTAAAGGTTTCTGCAAAGCCAGTCCCAGTCCTTTGGCCGTTGCAGAGCCAATGCGAAGTCCGGTAAAAGAACCCGGTCCTGCTGCCACGGCAATGGCGTCGATACTGTCCAAATCCAGATTGACTGCTTTTTTGATTTCTCCCAGCATGGGCAGCAACGTCTGGGAATGTGTTTTCTTGTAATTCATGGTATATTCCGCAACCAGTATGTTGTCCTCCACAAGGGCCACAGAGGCCACCAGCCCGGAACTCTCAAGCGCCAGTATTTTCATAATTTCTCCACTCCTTCTATGGTAATTTTCCGGTAATCAAATCCCTTCTCCGGATTTTTTTCTATGGTAATGGAAATGATATTTTCCGGCAGAAGTTCTTGAATAAGCTCTGCCCATTCAATGAGGCAGACGCCCTCTCCGAAGAAATAATCATCGCATCCGATTTCTTCCATCTCTTCAATATCTCCGATGCGGTACACATCAAAGTGATAAAACGGCATCCTTCCGCCTTCGTATTCCTGTATAATGGTAAAAGTGGGACTGTTGACCGGTTCAGAGATCCCAAGCCCTGCTGCCACTCCCTGGGTAAACACCGTCTTCCCCACTCCCAGGTCTCCGTTTAAAGTATAAATCTGTCCCGCCGCAGCCTGTCTGCCAAGCTTTTCTCCCAGCAGGAACGTTTCCTTTGCACTGTTTGTTTCTATTATCATGGATAATCCTCTTTTACTTCTTACTTGCTTTCTGGTTCCATTTGCCTGTTTCAGTATAGCATACAAAATTGTGGCTTGCACCTTTTATTTTTTCCGCTTATAATGTTGGACATAACAATTTATACAAAACAAAAGGAGAACTTACTATGGCAAATCCAGTTGTAACCATTACAATGGCAAACGGCGATGTGATGAAAGCAGAATTATATCCTGAAATCGCCCCAAATACAGTAAATAACTTTATCAGTCTGGTGAAAAGCGGATTCTATGACGGTCTGATTTTCCACAGAGTTATCCGCGGCTTTATGATTCAGGGAGGCTGCCCCGACGGCACAGGCATGGGCGGTCCCGGCTACTCCATAAAAGGAGAATTCGCACAGAATCACTTTGAAAACAATCTGGCACACACACCAGGCGTTCTCTCCATGGCAAGAGCCATGCACCCGGATTCTGCAGGCAGCCAGTTCTTCATCATGCACGAAACTTCTCCGCACCTGGACGGCGCTTACGCTGCATTCGGAAAAGTTATCGAAGGCATGGACGTAGTAAATAAAATTGCAGAGACACGCACAGACTACAGCGACCGTCCTCTGGAAAAGCAGGAAATCGCTTCCATGACTGTAGAAACCTTCGGCGCAGACTATCCGGAACCGGAAAAATACTAATCTTCAAACAGGAGATATTCTCCATCTGAAACAGCAAAATACAGTTCTTTTACTTCTGTGACAGAAGCCCGTCCACTGGTGGCTTCTGTCACAGCTTTTTTTACACTATCTGCTTCTGCTGCAGGAACGAGCACCTGCAGCCTCACATCTTCGGCATAAACGGAATCCATAATGGGAATGTCGCTCTGTGCAAACAGATACTGCAGTTTTCCCACACCGTTATAATCCGTCTCCACCTCGGTGAGAATACCATGGCGCTTTGTAATCACCCGGCTGTCCGCCAGACCCTCCTGCACCGCTTTGGAATAGGCACGCACCAGACCGCCTGTGCCAAGAAGGATGCCGCCGAAATACCGGGTCACCACCACAGCAGTATTGTACAAATCCTCTCCCACAAGCACATCCAGCATGGGCTTTCCTGCAGTTCCCTGGGGTTCTCCGTCATCACTGCAGCGCATAGACTCTCTGCGCTCTCCAACCACCCAGGCGGAACAGTTGTGTCTGGCATCCCAGTATTTCTTTTTCATTTCTTCTATAAACTGTATGGCTTCTTCTTCTGTCTTGACTGAACGCACGGTGGCAATAAACCGGGATTTTTTTTCCACGATTTCTCCTGTGCCCCCCTGATAAACGGTTTTATATTGTTCCAGCATAAATTTCCTCATTCCTTTTTTAGTTCCTTGATGTATTTTCCTGTATTTTAGCATATTTTTTTCCAAACAGGGAACATTTATGAACAAAAAGTGAAATTCCCCTGCATGGTACCAAAGTTTCTTGAATTAGGTTCGCCCATTTGTTATAATGGACGGGAAAAGGAGGCAAACTACATGAATTTTGGAAAACGTGCCGTTAATAAGAAGCGAAATGATTTGACCTCCCATTCTACCATGATGGGGAAAAAAGCAAACGTTTCTTTTCTGCGTATCATTTTCATCTCATTGATGGCCCTGCTGTTCATAGGCGGTTGTGTGGGTATCGGCGCATTTAAAGGACTTATCGATGACGCACCTGATATTTCGGAGGTTAACATTGTCCCCGTGGGTGAGGCTACCTTTGTCTATGATGCCAACGGAAATCAGCTTCAGAAACTGACCGCACCCAACTCCAACCGAATGCCGGTCACCATTGACCAGATTCCTCTGGATTTGCAGCATGCAGTTGTAGCCATTGAGGATGAGCGTTTCTATGAACACAATGGTATTGATATAAGAGGTATTCTTCGTGCCGGTGTCAAAGGAATTCTAAGCGGCGGACATTTTACAGAGGGTGCCAGTACCATTACCCAGCAGCTTTTGAAAAATAATGTTTTTACAGGCTGGACCAATGAATCTGTAGTGCAGCGCTTCAAGCGTAAGTTCCAGGAGCAGTATTTGGCTATTCAGCTTGAAAAGCAGGTAAAAGACAAAAATGTCATCCTGGAAAACTACCTGAACACCATCAACCTGGGAAACGGTAACTATGGTGTACAGGCTGCCGCACAGGGTTACTTCGGCAAGGATGTCAAGGATTTGACACTGTCAGAATGTACTGTCATTGCCGGAATCAGCCAGAACCCCACCAAATTTAATCCGGTTCTGTATCCGGAAAAGAATGCCCAGCGGCGGAAAGATGTTCTCGACCATATGCTGGACCAGGGATATATCACAAAAGAACAGTATGACGAATGTCTTGCCGACAACGTCTACGAACGGATTCAGAATGTGGAGCAGAAGCAGGAAGAAACCGATAAGACATACAGCTATTTCATTGATGAACTCACTGAGCAGGTCGTGAAAGACTTGCAGGAGCAGAGAGGCTACACAGAAGCCCAGGCTTACACAGCCCTTTACAGCGGCGGTCTTCGTATTTATACGACACAGGATCCTGCGATCCAGCAGATTTGTGACGAGGAATATGAAAATCCTGATAATTTCCCAGCGGGAAGCCAGGTCACTCTGGACTATGCCCTTACGGTGAAGCATCCCAACGGGGAACAGGAAAACTACAGCAAGGAAATGCTTCAGCAATATTTCATCCAAAATGAAGATTCCAATTTCACGTTGCTCTTTGACAGCCCGGAAAGTGCACAGGCGCATGTGGACACCTACAAAGCCTCTATTCTGGCTGATGGAAGCGAAGTGGTCGGCGAGAGCATACATCTCACACCTCAGCCCCAGTCTTCTGTGACTATTATTGACCAGCATACCGGTTATGTAAAAGCAATCGTAGGCGGCAGAGGCGAAAAATCCTCCAGCCTTACTTTGAACCGCGCTACCAACACACTGCGGCAGCCTGGTTCTACCTTTAAGCCTCTGGCAGTCTATGCGGCAGCTCTAAATGAAGGCGGCATGACTCTGGCTACTACCTTTGAGGATGAACCGTATACTTATGCCAGCGGACAACCTCTTTATAACTACGACCACCAATACCACGGAACGGTTACTATGCGGACAGCCATTATGAAATCTTACAACATTCCGGCTGTACTGGCTATGGAGAAAATCACTCCAAAGGTCAGCGTAGAATATCTGAAAAAATTCGGATTCACCAGTATTCTGGACGAACCTAAGGAAATTCCCGCAGGCAGCGGAAAATACTACTCTGACGTAAATCTTCCTACGGCTCTTGGCGGTATTACACAAGGTGTCAGCAATCTGGAACTGACAGCAGCTTACGCAGCCATTGCAAACAACGGAACTTATATTAAACCTGTGTTTTATACCAAGATTCTGGATTCTGACGGAAACGTGGTGATTGACAATACACCGGAAAAAACGACGGTTATCAAGCCAAGCACCGCCTATCTGCTGACCAGCGCCTTGGAAGATGTTGTTAATCACGGTACCGGTACCAGACTTCAGCTTGAGAACATGCCGGTAGCCGGAAAAACCGGTACTACAGATAACTACAAAAACCTGTGGTTCTCAGGCTTCACTCCGTACTATACCTGTTCTGTGTGGGCAGGCTATGATGACAACACCGTGCTTCCTCAGGGAACAGCCCGGACTTACCAGCAGACCCTGTGGAAAAAAATCATGCAACGTATTCACGCGGATTTGCCGGAAACAGACTTCAAAATGCCCTCCACAGTGGAGAAAGCATCTATCTGTACAGAGACAGGACTGCTGGCAACCTCCAGCTGCAACTCTGTGACAGAACTTTTTGACACAGAACAGCTTCCGAAAAAATACTGCTCCGGTCATTACCGCCCCAGCTACAGTTCCGAAAGCAGTTCGGAATCCCAGTCGGAAGAAAATAATACAACCACGGAAACACCAACACCAGACAATCCTGTAACCGAACCGGAACAGACACAGCCGGAAACTCCACAGGCAGACAACCAGACACCAACGGAAACACCTCCAACAGATGGAGGTACAGATACACAGCAGCCGGAAACTCCACAGGAAACGCCTCCGGCAGAAACACCAACAGAATAGAGAGTCAAAAAAAGACTGCATAAACGAATTCTCATGCCGTTTATGCAGTCTTTTCTATTTTCTTTGCTTTTATCTGCTCAGAATCAATTTGGCTGCTCCGCAGATTCCCGCATCATTTCCCAGAGTTGCCAGTTTAATAGGCGTTGCCTTACAGGCAGAGAATGCATATTTCTGATAATAGTTCTCTACACAGTCCACCAGCACCTGTCCCGCTTTGGACACACCGCCGCCCAGAACGATAACATCCGGGTCTGCCACACAAGCAAAAACAGCCAGCGCTCTGCCCAGGTACTCTGCAAACTCATCCACAATCTCCTGCGCCAGGGCATCGTTTTCTTTATAAGCATCAAAAACATCCTTTGCAGTCACATGGCTCTTGCCTCGCAGCAGAGATGCCTTTTCTGTCTTTTCCAGGGCTTTTCGAGCCAGAAAAGCAATTCCTGTAGCGGAAGCATACTGTTCCAGACAGCCTTTGTTGCCGCAGTTGCAGGCTTTTTCCTCTGCCGGATTTATCATGGCATGTCCGATTTCTCCGCCTGCGCCATGAGCGCCTGTAACGATTTTCTCATTGATAATGATTCCACCGCCTACACCAGTACCCAGGGTTGCCAGAATCAGGTTCTTTGCGCCTTTTCCGCCGCCCTTCCACATTTCTCCGAGAGCCGCTACGTTGGCGTCATTTCCGGCTTTTACCGGCATACCGGTAAGCTCTTCCAGTTCTTTTTCCACATTTTTTCTTCCCCAGTGCAGGTTGACCGCACAGGCAATTTCGCCGTTCTCTTCAATAGGGCCCGGAAGTCCGATACCTACACCAACTGTCTCTTCTTTGGTGATTCCCTTTTCTTCCATTTTTTTCAAAATAGCTGCTGCAATATCAGGAAGAATGTTTACCCCCTCCTGCTCTGTCCGTGTGGGAATTTCCCATTTGTCCTCAATGGTTCCCTCTGCTGAAAACAAAGCGCATTTTACACTGGTTCCTCCTACATCAATCCCAAAGCAATACTTACTCATTTTCTTCTCCTTCTTCCCTCTTTTTCGCCATATTTTCCTGTACACGGCGGTACAACTCCTGTGCAGCATTATAGCCCATCTTTTTCTGTCTGTGGTTGACTGCGGCAGATTCTACAATGACTGCCAGGTTTCGTCCCGGACGGATAGGCAGAGAATGACACACAACCTTATTGCCCAGAAATTCCGTATATTCTTCTTCCATGCCCAGACGGTCATATTCTTTATCCCGGTTCCACTCTTCCAGCTTGATAACCAAATCAATGGACTGGGTATCCTTTACACTTTCCACACCAAACAAAGTCTTCACGTCAATAATTCCAATACCGCGCAATTCAATAAAATGACGGGTGATATCCGGAGCAGACCCTACCAGCGTGACATCGCTGACACGGCGCAATTCCACCACATCATCGCTGACAAGACGGTGTCCCCTCTTAATCAGTTCCAGAGCGGCTTCGCTCTTGCCGATACCGCTTTCGCCCATAATCAGCACGCCCTCTCCGTAAACGTCCACCAACACTCCATGAATGGAAATACAGGGAGCAAGCTGTACTCCCAGCCAGCGAATAAGCTCTGCCATAAATGCAGAGGTGGTTTTTTGTGTCACCAGCACCGGAACCTGATATTTACGGGCAAGCCCCAGCATATCCTCATCCGGCTCTGTCATGGTTGTAAAAACCACACAGGGAATCTTGCTGGCAACAAACCGTTCAAAAGCTCTCAGCTTTTCTTTTTTTTCCAAATGAAGCAGGTATGTGTATTCCACATAACCGATGATCTGCACCCGCTCGTTTTCAAAATGTTCCAGATACCCGGTAAGCTGCAGGGCCGGACGGTTGATTTCCGGTGTGTTGATTCGCTTGCCTGAAGTATCAATTTCCGGTGTTTTATTGTACAGGTTTAATTCCTGTATCATTTTATTTAACTCTACACCTGTCATGTCATAATCTCCTTCTGTATCAGTCTTTTACTTCTTTTTTTATTTTATCATATGGACCTGGCAAGTTCAACAACGGACTAACGCTTTCCCGCTCCTGCCGATGAAAAAATTCATATACCTGTCGGGCTGCTTTTTCATTCATAGATTCTACCTGAACCAGTTCCTCCACAGACGCCTCCCGCAGGCCTTCCAGACCTTTAAAATGCTTCATCAGCGCCTTTCTTCTGGCAGGGCCGATACCGGGAATATCATCCAGAAGAGAGTGCACCTGGCCCTTGCTGCGCAGAGAACGGTGGTACTCAATGGCAAACCGATGGGCTTCATCCTGAATCCGGGTAATCAGCTTAAATCCCTCACTGTCTCTGGAAATGGGAATCTCTTCATTTTGGAAATACAGTCCTCTGGTACGGTGCCTGTCATCTTTTACCATACCGCATACAGGAATGGTAAGCTGCAGTTTCTCCAGCACAGACAGAGCAATGTTTACCTGCCCTCTTCCGCCGTCCATCATAATCAAATCCGGAAACCGGGTAAAGCTGCCGTATGTGCTTCCCAGATTTTCCCTCCTGCTCTCTTCCTGCTCGTTCATTCCGTGGACAAACCGCCTGGTCAGCACTTCTTCCATGCTGGCATAATCGTTTGGGCCTTCAACAGACTGAATCCGGAATTTTCGGTAATCGCTGCGCTTTGCTTTTCCCTTCTCGAAAACCACCATGGAGCCGACGGATTGAAAACCGCTGATATTGGAAATATCAAACGCCTCAATCCGGTTGATATCCTTCATTCCCAGAAGCTGGGCAATTTCTTTGACTGCTCCGATAGTTCTTCCCTCTTCTCGCTTTATCCTCTCCTTATCCTGCCTAAGCACCAGCTTTGCGTTCTGATAAGCCAGTTCCACCAGTTTTTCCTTCGTGCCTTTTTTCGGAACGGTAATGCGGACTTTCCTGCCCTTGCGGCTCTCCAGCCACTCTTCTAAAAGTTCCCTGTCCTCGATTTCCTCCTGCATCATGATTTCTCTGGGAATAAAAGGAGTTCCTGCATAAAACTGTTTTAAGAAACTGGATAAAATACCCCTGCGGTTTTCCCCCGGAGCTGTTTTCATATAAAAATGGTCCCTGCCAATGAGTTTTCCGTCCCGGACAAAGAACACCTGGACCACCGCGTCATCATTTTCCATAGCTGCCGCAATAATATCCTTATCTTCTCCCGGATGATCTGTGATTTTCTGCCGCTCGCCAATTTTTTCCACACTCTGCATTAAATCCCGGTACTGCGCGGCTTCTTCAAATTTCATCTCCCCGGAAGCCTGCAGCATTTTCTCTTCCAGTTCCTTTAAAATAGACTTGTGATTTCCTCCAAGAAAATCCAGAAGACTGTCTACCTGCTTCCGGTACTCCTCTTTGGAAATATAGCCCTGACAAGGCGCCTGGCACTGCTTGATGTGGTAATAAAGGCAGGGTCGCTCTTTCCCCACATCTCTGGGCAGATTGCGGGTGCAGGTTCGAAGATGATACAGCTTTCTGGTCAGTTCAATGACATCCTTCACTGCCCCGGCGCTGGTATAAGGACCGAAATATTTGGATTTGTCCTTTTTCATACTTCTGGCTGTCATAATTCTG
Organism: Candidatus Blautia stercoravium; assembly: GCA_019114495.1. GTDB lineage: Bacteria > Bacillota > Clostridia > Lachnospirales > Lachnospiraceae > Blautia > Blautia stercoravium. Next base: position 9,187 of record DXFK01000157.1, on the reverse strand, counting down.
GGAAATTCTTCTCCTACAGTCACCTTAATAAACGGATAGTTTTTATCATCCTTCAGCATGGTGTTGTACTTTGGCTTGTGCTCTTTAATCAGATTAGATTCCAGCACCAGGGCTTCCAGTTCCGAATCTGTCACAATATATTCAAATCGCTCTATCTGCTCCACCATCTGTTCTTTCTTAATTCCCAGATTGCGGCTTTTCTGAAAATACTGTCTCACCCTGTTTTTCAGGCTGACGGCCTTTCCCACATAGATAATAGTGTCATGGCTGTCGTGCATAATGTAGACGCCCGGCAGTGACGGCAGCTTTTTTAATTCTTCCTCTATGTTAAACATACGCTTTCCTTTCTGAAAAAAGCCGTCGCATTAAGCAGCAATCAGGAATATCTGTAAATATTCTCGATATACACTTAATACGACAGCTCTGTCTCTTACATTTCTGCAGTTTCCGAAATCTGCAGTGGTTTTTCTGTTTCCGCAGGTTTTTCTTCGATTCTGCCCTTGACCTCCGGTTCCTGAATTCCTTTGGCCTCACGGAAAATCTTCATGAACTCTTTTCCCGTAATGGTTTCCTTCTGAATCAGGAACTCTGCAATCTTGTCCATAACATCCCTATTCTCACTGAGAAGCCTCTTGGCCTCATCATAGGATTTCTTCAGAAGCTTCATGACTTCATGGTCAATCTCTGTGGCTGTGGAATCGCCGCAGTTTAACATGGCCCTTCCGTCCAGATACTGGTTCTGAGTTTCCGCCAGTCCCATAAGTCCAAAGCGGTCTGACATACCGTACTGGGTAATCATGGCTCTTGCCACCTTGGTAGCCTGCTCAATATCATTGGCCGCCCCCGTAGTAACAGTATCGAAAACAATCTCCTCTGCTGCCCGTCCGCCCAGGTAGCCAACCAGCATGGCTTCCAGTTCTTTTCTGGTATTCAGGAATTTCTCTTCCTCCGGCACATGCATAACATAGCCCAGAGCGCCCATGGTTCTCGGTACAATGGTAATCTTCTGCACCGGCTCAGAATCCTTCTGCAGGGCACTGACCAGCGCATGTCCCACTTCGTGATAGGAAACAATTTTCCTCTCCTCTGTGCTCAGAATCCTGTCCTTCTTCTCTTTACCCACCAGAACGACTTCCACTGCTTCCAGCAAATCCTTCTGGGAAACCGCGCTTCTTCCGTTCTTAACCGCTAAAATAGCGGCCTCATTCACCATGTTTGCCAAATCCGACCCCACTGCGCCGGAAGTAGCCAAAGCAATGGCATCCAAATCCACGGTCTCATCCAGAGACACATTTTTTGCGTGTACCTTTAAAATGCTCACACGCCCCTTTAAATCCGGACGGTCTACAATGACACGGCGGTCAAAACGTCCCGGACGCAGAAGCGCCGGGTCCAGAACCTCCGGACGATTGGTAGCCGCCAGAATCAGAAGTCCTTTTGAAGTATCAAAACCGTCCATCTCAGCCAACAACTGATTCAGCGTCTGCTCCCTCTCGTCATTACCGCCGTAGCGGGAATCACGGCTCTTACCAATAGCGTCTACCTCGTCAATAAAAATAATGCAGGGCGCATTTTTCTTTGCCTCTTCAAATAAATCCCGGACACGGGATGCACCCACCCCCACAAACATTTCCACGAAATCCGAACCGGACAGGGAAAAGAAAGGCACATGAGCCTCGCCTGCCACGGCTTTCGCCAGAAGCGTTTTACCGGTTCCCGGAGGTCCCACTAACAGCGCGCCCTTTGGAAGTTTCGCGCCAATGGCTGTATACTTCCCTGGATTGTGCAGGAAATCCACCACTTCCTGCAGGGATTCCTTGGCCTCGTCCTGTCCTGCCACATCTTTAAAGGTAATACCCGTTTCTTTCTGCACATAGGCTTTGGCTTTGCTTTTTCCCACACCGCCCATAATGCCGCCGCCGTTCATACGTTTAAACATGAAACTCAGCAGCAAAATCATGACGACAATAGGAATCACCATGCCTAAAACGCTGAGAATCACCTCTGCAACCGGGCTTGGCTGTTCTCTGCCAAAAGTCACATCCGCCTTTTCCAGACGCTTTGTCAGTTCGTCCAGGCTTTCAGACATGGTTGTATATACCTTCACCGGCTGTCCCATGATTTTCTGTTCTTTCAGGGTGATTTCCAGTGTGTCGGATTTTATCACAACCTCTTTGACCTCACCATCGTTCACCTTTTCGATGAACTCGCTGTAGTTAATTTGATTGGTCTGATTTTTTGTCAGGATACTAAAAAGATTTACTACGATAAGCCCCATCATCAGGCAAATCACCACTACCAGCAATGACTGTTTATTCTTAGGCCCGTCATCCTTCGAACCTTTATTCTGATTTTGCTCCATTTCTTTCCTCCTCACGTTATCTTCTTTATTATAAGGATTAAGAGATTATAAATCAACAACAAGATTATGAAAAACTGCACACATTTATTAAACTTTTGTAAATTTACACAAAATAAAAGATTTTTGCCGTTTACACTGGAATTTTCCCGTGTAATTGTAGTATACTAACGCAGTACACGATAACTTTACGCGTTTTTTAATAAAATCAAAGAAAAAGGGGCACTTAAAGATGAAAATAGGATTTGATAATGACAAATATTTATCCATGCAGTCCGAACATATCAAAGAACGTATCAGTCAGTTTGATAACAAGCTGTATCTGGAGTTCGGAGGCAAACTTTTCGACGACTATCACGCTTCCAGGGTTCTGCCGGGATTTGCCCCGGACAGCAAGCTGAAAATGCTGGAACAGCTTTCTGACCATGCGGAAATCGTCATCGTTATCAGTGCCGGCGATATAGAGAAAAATAAAGTCAGGGGGGACTTGGGCATTACCTATGACCTTGACGTGCTGCGCTTGATGGATGCCTTCAAAGACAGAGGCTTTTTCGTAGGCAGCGTTGTCATCACACAATTTTCCGGACAGGCCGGTGCCATGGCATTTAAGGCCAAGCTGGAAAACCTGGGAATCCGTGTATATCTGCACTATCCCATTGCCGGTTATCCAAGCAACATTCCTTTCATTGTCAGCGACGAAGGCTACGGCAAGAACGAATATATTGAAACCTCCCGTCCTCTGGTTGTCATAACCGCACCGGGACCGGGAAGCGGCAAAATGGCTACCTGTCTCTCCCAGCTCTACCATGAGCACAAACGGGGCGTACACGCAGGTTATGCCAAATTTGAAACCTTCCCTATCTGGAACATCCCACTGAAACATCCGGTCAACCTGGCATACGAAGCGGCTACTGCGGACTTAAACGACGTCAATATGATTGACCCTTTCCATCTGGAGGCTTACGGAGAAACTACAGTAAACTACAACCGTGACGTGGAAATTTTCCCCGTGCTCAGCGCTATTTTTGAGCGCATTTTCGGGAAATGCCCGTACCAGTCTCCTACAGACATGGGTGTCAATATGGCAGGAAACTGTATCATTGACGACGAAGCCTGCAAAGAGGCTTCCAGACAGGAAATCATCCGCAGATACTACCAGGTGTTGGAAGGCCGTCTGGAGGAGTCCAGCACAGAAGAAGAAGTCTTCAAGCTGGAGCTGCTGATGAAACAGGCAGGTATCTCCGTGGAAGACCGCCGGGTTACCACTGCCGCTTTGGAGCGTGCAGAGAAAACAGGGGCTCCGGCTGCTGCCATTGAACTGGAGGACGGAAGAATTCTCACCGGAAAAACTTCTGACCTTTTAGGCGCTTCCGCTGCACTGCTTCTGAACACCTTAAAGGAACTGGCTCAAATCCCGCACAACCTGCATGTACTTTCCCCAACAGCCATTGAACCGATTCAGAAGCTCAAAATTGATTATCTGGGAAGCAAAAACCCAAGACTGCATACCGACGAGGTACTCATTGCCCTGTCCAGTACTGCTGCCACCAGCGACGTGGCTAAATTGGCTCTGGAACAGCTTCCAAAGCTGAAAGGCTGCCAGGTACATTCCTCTGTCATGCTGTCTTCCGTAGACAAGAAAGTATTCAAAAAACTGGGTGTGCAGCTTACTTCTGAACCTGTATACGAACACAAAAAAATTTATTAAATACTGCGCCTCTGGCGTACCACAAAAGCCCCGTAAGAAAAGCAAATCTTCTGCTTCTCTTATGGGGCTTTCCATTGGATTGTTTTTATTCGTCGTATCCGTTTGGATTGTTGGACTGCCATCTCCAGGAGTCCTCACACATTTCTTTGATTCCGTTTTCAGCTTTCCATCCCAGTTCTTTGCACGCTTTTTCTGCGCTGGAATAGCAGGTTGCAATATCGCCTGCACGGCGTGGTTTAATCACATACGGAATCTTTGCGCCGGTAGCTTCTTCAAAATTTTTCACAATATCCAGTACGCTGTACCCCTTACCTGTTCCCAGGTTGTAAACAGACAGTCCGGAGTTGTCTTCAATCTTCTTTAAAGCCTTTACATGGCCTTTGGCTAAATCCACAACATGGATATAATCTCTCACACCGGTTCCGTCATGTGTATCGTAATCATTTCCGAATACACCCAGTTCTTTTAATTTTCCTACAGCTACCTGTGTAATATATGGCATTAAATTATTGGGAATACCGTTTGGATTCTCTCCAATGGTACCGCTCTTATGGGCACCAATAGGATTGAAGTATCTTAAAAGCACCACGTTCCATTCCGGGTCCGCTTTCTGAATATCTGTCAAAACCTGTTCCAGCATGGATTTTGTCCAGCCGTATGGATTGGTGCAGGTGCCTTTTGGGCATTCCTCTGTAATAGGGACAAAAGCCGGGTCACCGTATACGGTTGCAGAAGAAGAGAAGATAATGTTCTTCACATTGTGCTTTCTCATAACATCCACCAGAGTCAGTGTGCCTGCAATATTGTTTTCATAATATTCCCAAGGCTTTTGTACAGACTCGCCTACTGCTTTTAAACCTGCAAAATGGATACAGGAATCAATGGATTCTTTTTCAAAGACTTCATTCAAAGCCTCTCTGTCTAAAATATCTGCTTTATAAAATTTTACAGGTTTTCCTGTGATTTTTTCCACTCGTTCCAGAGATTTTTCGCTGGAGTTGGAAAGATTATCCAGAACCACCACATCATAACCTGCACTCTGAAGTTCCACTACGGTATGGCTGCCGATATATCCGGCACCGCCTGTTACTAAAATTGCCATCTTTTTATTCCTCCTTTGAGAAATCAACTATTTTTCATGTTGCAAAACATTTTCTATGTTTGTTTCTATGCTACCACTTTCCATTGGAAAATTCAAGTATACCTTGCAAACTATCTGTATTTGTTTACAATCTCGTTCATCTTGTTCCATTTTTCTTCCATATCCTTCACCAGCTTAAACTGAGTTCTGCAACGGTCCAGATTATGACCTTCTCTGTGTATCTTGAAATAATGGTCTCCCTCCAGATAATCTGTAAGAAAACGCATACCGCACTCATAAGTCATAGTCATGGCGCCTACCGGAAGCATATCCAGTTCTTCCTCTGTCAGACTGCCTTTACATCCTTCCACAAAACCTTTCGTATAAAGTTCAAACAACTCTATGCTGCAGGAAACCTTGGATAAATCCGGTTCGTCCTCTGCACCTGTACTGGCGCCAAAACGAATAGAATCGCCAAAGTCATTCACTGCCAGTCCCGGCATAACGGTATCCAAATCAATCACACAGATTGCTTTTCTCGTTTCATCGTCAATCATAATGTTGTTCAGCTTTGTATCGTTGTGGGTAACACGCAGCGGCAGTTTTCCCTCTGCCTGCATATCACAGAGTTTGTGAGCCAGTGCTTGTCTGTCCAGCACAAACTGAATTTCTTCCTGCACCTGTGCCGCTCTGCCGCACACATCTGCTTCTACCGCTTTTTTAAAGGTATCCAGACGTTTTACGGTATTATGGAAATTCTGAATGGTTTCATGAAGAGTTTCCGCCGGATAATCTGCCAGAAGTCCCTGGAATCTTCCAAAAGCTACTGCGCTCTGGTAAAAGTCTTCCTGATTTTCCACCAGGTCATACGTCTTGGCTCCTTCAATGAAAAGGTATACTCTCCAATATTCCCCTTCGCTGTCCTTATAAAAAGCCTTGCCGTCTTTTGCAGGCACTAAATTCAGGGTTTCTCTCTCCGGGTCTCCTCCGTTTTCCACAATTTTCTTTCTCAGCCAGGAAGTTACCCCCACAACGTTTTCCATCAGTTCTTCCGGATTCAGAAAAATCTGATTGTTCATGCGCTGCAGAATATATCGTTTCGTTTCCCCCTTATCCTGAAAAGTCACGCGGAAAGTATCATTAATATGACCGCTTCCGTAAGGAATTCCTTCTGTGTATTCCCCCTCAAACTGAAAATTCTCAATTACTTCTTTTTTAATGTCTGCCATTTTCTATTTTTCCTCCCACAGTTTTTCCGGATATAAACCGCTGTCTTTCAAAGCCTGAATAGCCGCAACCACCACTGGTTTGTCTTCTTTATAAGTTACCCCGTACCATTTATCCAGAGATTTCAGAACCTGTACGGTAGCCTTGTCTTCCCTTAAAAGTTCATCTACTACAAAGGGAAGGAAGTATTCGCATTTCATTGGATTTCCTTCCAGATTTTCATCCAAGAATTTTGCGAAACGGTCTTCCAGTTCCTTCAGAATACTCTGTGAAAATCCCCACATATTCATGGATACAATGCTGCCTTCTGGAATCACGGTCCAGGTTGCTCCGTCATCCTCTGTATAAGCCGTTTCGTCTCCTCTCTTTTCAATATGGGTTCTCTCGTTGATTTCCTGCAAATAGCCGTTTTCATCTGTCACACAGACACCTCTTGCAACGTGTCCGTTTTCTGTCAGCGTATTTTCCAGTACATAGCCCACCATGGTGTAGCGGTATTTTTCATCATCCTCATGAGATGTCAGATAATCATAAATCATCTGGAATGCATGGCTTCCATAATAATCATCTGCATTGATTACGGCAAACGGCGCATCCACGGTACCCAGACAGCTCAAAATCGCATGGCCTGTTCCCCATGGTTTCACACGGCCTTCCGGTACTTCATATCCTTCCGGAAGATTGTGCAAATCTTGAAATACATATTCTACCTCAATGACTTTGCTCATTCTGTCCCCAATGGCAGCCTTAAAATCTGCTTCGTTTTCTTTCTTAATAATAAAGACAACTTTTTCAAATCCTGCCTTTACTGCATCGTAAATAGAAAAATCCATGATAATGTGTCCCTGTTTATCCACTGGGTCAATCTGTTTCAGACCGCCGTAACGGCTTCCCATACCTGCTGCCATAACTACTAAAACTGGTTTTTTCATCTTACTTTCTCCTTTTTTCAATCATACTTCGTTTTAAGTTATCTTTATTTTATCAAAAAGACTTCACAAAGCCTTTGCACAAATTCATTTGTTTTTTTCATTTTTATGCATATTTTCTGAGCTCAAAAGGCGCCGGAAATACGTGAGGAAGAGATGGTATCGATTCATTATAGTTGTAGCAATAGGTTTAATCAGTATGCCAAACGATCCAATGAAACCGAAAGTATTTATGCGGAAGATATGAAGGACTTGCAGATTCGTTTAGATGAAATCATACACCAATATACTGCCTCAATTCATATTGCTTCTTTACCATATCAAGAATCTCTATATATGGAATACCATCAATATATACCCATTTTTCAACAAACGTTGGCATTACTACAAATAAACATTCGTTTTTTAGAGATGAATATCTTGTATAAGAACTCAAAAAATACTTTTTATAGGCATTAGCGAATTCCGTATTATCAAGAGGTGTTCCTACTTCTTCACAATTCCCCTCAATCTGTATATTCTCTGCACAAAGCGACACTCTGGAATTTTTCTTTAATTGCTTATATTTTCTAAAAGTTCTATCTGTTTGGAAATATATTTTTTTATTTATCACCACAATACTCATCATTCTTGATGTTACAACATCATTCAACGACGTGGATAAAACCATTTTTTTACTCGCGCCTAATTCTTTATAAAAATTATCGCATGCTTCGCTAAATTCCATATTAATCTCCATTCTGCCGCCTTTCAGTTGGCGGCACAAATTATCATTCAAGAAAAAAGTCTGACCATGAAAGTTATTTCCCAACTAGAATGCCGTTTAACCATAATTTTCACACATTTTATAGGTGATTCTCAGCAGTTTTTATGCAAAAAATCACCTTGTTCCAGTGCCTAAACATGACAACGGAACAAGGTAACGATTTCATTTTTATAAAACTGCACGTTCCTTTTGATCTATACTAGCATTATGGATAGCGAATTGCCATCGGATACAGACCGTACGTTCAACGCGGACTCTTTTCTCCAGGAGCCGGAGTGTCCAGCGTGAACGCCCCTCTGGAGCAGGACTGCAGACCACATGGACAATGCGCGTTTCAGCGCGTCCATCCACTTTACATAAGACTAGCCTTTGATACCACCGCCGGTAACACCGGAAATGATTTTCTCTGACAGGAAAATGTAAAGCAATAATGTAGGCATAAATACAATAACTACTGCTGCAAACAGGCCGCCGCTGTCTCCTGTATACTGCATCGATGCGATGACACTCTTCAGTCCCGGACCAACCGGCATCAGGTTGGAAGAGGATGCAAAAATCAGGGAAATGAAATATTCATTCCAGATATTCATAAAGATAAAAATTCCAACTGTAATAATTCCCGGCTGCGCAAGCGGAAACATAATTCTCCAGAACGTCATCATCGGAGAGCAGCCATCAATGGCTGCCGCCTCTTCATAAGTTCTGGAAAGGTTCTGGAAAAACGTCATCAGGAATGTTGTCGTATATGGAATCTGAATTCCAATATACAATAAAATCAGCAAAATTCTGGAACCGTTTAATTGCAGATTGATTGCAATTGACAACAGCGGCAGTACGATCATAATCTGTGGAATACTCATTGCGATTACAAACCCGGATTTAATCGGACGATTCCCAAGAAATGTAAATCTTGACAGCACATAAGCTGCAGGTGCACTGATCAAAATAGCACCCACCATTGTCACAATCGAATACAATAACGAGTTTAATAACTTCTCGGAATCTCAGTGAATAAGGTTCTACTTGAAAATTTACAATTGAATATCGTGCAAGAAAAGAATTTACGAGAAATGGACATAAACATTGGACATAGGGGGTACTATGCCTTGAAAAATCT
>DXFK01000156.1 GCA_019114495.1 Candidatus Blautia stercoravium | reverse complement strand
GGTAAGGAGGTTCAGTCCAATGGGATCTGAAGAATCTAATTATCAATATGAGAGTGGTAAGGCATAACTCCCCTAAGAAAGACCTGAAAAGATGATAAAAAGAAAAAATCCTCACATATCTATATATAGATGAAGGAAAAGGTTTCAGGTAAATATCAAAGATGTCCTCATATTGAATGTTTACCACAAAAATAATAAGAAGGTTTTAGAATATATGTAAAGAAATATATTTTAAAAAAGAAAAGTATTTATACATCATTTAAAAGTATAGCGAAAAAGCAGTATAATGAGTTGTATTCGTTGAAATAAACCTGTTGTATTCCGTGAATCTAAAACGATACGTTATATTCAAAAGAAATGTATAAAGAAAACCTTTGAAAACAAGTAGCCCGAACTATTTGTTCAGAAACTTTTTATTATCCTTATACATAGATTGATAGAAAACTTTCAGTAAATTCATATAGAATTTATCGACAGGGGAAAGGGAAAACGTAAATTCTTAACTTGTAAATGTCAATTTAGAAGTTTGGAGAGAAAGGAATAAAAAAATTGAATAGCGCAGAACATTAGAACAACCGTTATATCTGAAAAGATGAAGATATAGCGGTTGTTCGATTTTTGTGGTACAATATTAAGAAAAAACAAAATTATGGGGTTATGATGAATACTATAAAAACAGAAGATACTATATTATATGAAGATAAAGATGTGATTGTATGCTGCAAACCGCCCGGCTTTCCTATACAGACCAGAAAGCCGGGCTGCATGGATATGGAGAGCGCTTTAAGAAATTATCTGACAGGTAAAGGAGAGGGAACGTATCTGGCGGTTATTCACCGCCTGGACCAGCCGGTACAGGGAATCCTTGTATTTGCAAAAAATAAAGAGAGCGCGGCAGACCTCAGCCGGCAGATACAGCAGGGAAAAATGGAGAAAAAATATCTGGCTTATATACAGGGAAAGCCGGAGAAAAAAAAGGGGCGTCTGGTCAATGAAATGGAAAAAGATGCCAAAACCAATACCTCCAGAGTTGTGGAAAAGAAAACTTCGTCCAGCAAAAGAGCGGAACTGGATTATCACGTTTTAAAGGAAGCGGAAGAGGGAAGCCTTGTGGAAATTCATCTTCACACAGGGAGGCATCATCAGATTCGTGTACAGATGGCTTATGCAGGAATGCCTCTGTTTGGAGATACGAAATATAACCCTGGAGAAAAAGAAAAAAAACAGTGGCAGCAGATTGCGTTGTGCGCGTACAAGCTTTCTTTTTTTCATCCGGCAACAAAGAAAAAAATGGAATTTCAGGTAAAGCCGGTTGGAAACTTTCCTATAGTATAGGAAGGTTCTGTTTTCTCATACTATTCATAACAGGATAAATGAAAGTATGGGGGAACCGAAGATGAACCGGAAAAAATTTTTAATGACAGTGGGAGTAATTGCGGGAGTATTTCTGGGAATGAAATATGTTTTTCCTGTTATGCTCCCGTTTTTTTGTGGCTTTCTTCTGGCTGAGATAATACATCCGGTGGCTTATCGTATGGCAAAAACCAGATTTGGAAAAACTCTGCATTTAACAGAAAGCGGCATTGGCGGAGTGTTGATTTTGTTGGCCGTATGTACGGGAGTATGGGGACTTTTGGCAGGCGCAGAGTATCTTACAGGGAAAATTGGGGACTGTCTGCGGTATTATCCCGTGATAAAAAATCAGGCAGCGGCTTTGCTGGAGCAGTGCTGTAAAGGTGTGGAACACATGACGGGAATTTCAGCAGAGAAAAGCAGCCCATATCTTTGCAGACAAATAGAAAATATAGGGAATTATTTCCTGCGGGACGGAAAAGGGATGGACACAGCCATGGAATCTGTCCGCTGCTGTGTGGTAATAGTAGGAATGCTGATGGTGGGAATTGTTTCGTCTATTTTGTTTCTTCAGGAACGGGAGAAAATCAGAAGTTTTCTGGCCAAACAGCCGTTTTTCGGGGAAATAAAACGTCTGATGCAGGAATTATTTCAGGGAGCCGGGCAGTATTTGAAAGCGCAGCTGAAAATTATGGCTGTCATCTGTCTGTTTTGTATTGGCGGGCTTTGGATTTTAAAAGTCAGGCACTTTTTGGGTTACGGGCTGGCTTTGGGCATCCTGGATGCATTCCCGGTTTTGGGAACAGGATTGTTTCTTGTTCCCGCGGGGATTTTTCAAATACTTATTGGGGATAGCTTTCAGGGAGTGGGATTTTTGATATTGTATGCAGCTACTGCGGTGGCAAGACAAATCCTGGAACCACGGCTTATCGGAAACCATATGGGGTTTTCCCCTTTGCTGGTATTGCTGTCCGTGTATCTGGGGATTTTTTTGTATGGCGGCGCCGGTTTTCTTCTGGGACCTCTGTCTGCGCTTCTTATCTACGGAATTTCAAAAAATTTTATAAACAAAAAGCAATAGCTATGGACTAATAATGGCTTTCGTGTATAATGGAAACGTAGTTTTTAAATCCAAAGATAAATTGTTGTAAAAGGCGGGTAAAGTCATGAAAAAAGTAGTGGTAATGCTTTTATGTGCCATGCTGACTATGGGAAGCATCAGCGCATGCGGCAAATCTGAATCCGATAAAAACGGAAAAAATACCGTTCAGGCACAGACGGAGGATAAGACAACAGAAGAAAATAAGACCGAAAATAAGCAAGAAGACAGCAATAAAGAAGACAGCAATAAAGAAGACAAAGAAGAAGCTCAGTCCCAGGAAGAGTCCGAGGACACTGTAGACGAAGAAGAGAATATGGCGGAAGATACCACCATGAAGGTATTGAAAGAAGATGCCGGAACTATTGATTACACAAATCTGGAAGAATTAAATCCGGAACCGGGAAGCCACATTGCAGTCGTGGTAAAAAATACCAAATCCAATTTCTGGGTAACTGTGAAAAAGGGAATGACAGCTGCAGTCAAAGATTTGAATGAAAAAATGGGATACAAAGGAGATGATAAGGTTAAACTATCCTTTGAAGGACCTGCAGATGAACTGGACGTGGAAAGCCAGATTAATACCATTGATGCAGTTCTAGCGGAAAATCCTACAGTTTTGTGTCTGTCAGCTATCGATATGGAATCCTGCGGCGCCCAGTTGGAAGAGGCCATGGGAAACGAAATACCGGTGATAATTCTGGATTCTGGTGTGGAAAGTGATCTTGTAAACACGGTATGTGCCACAGATAATTATGCAGCGGGGGCAGAAGCAGCAAAAAAGATGGCAGAAGCCATTGGAGACAAAGGCCAGATAGCGGTCATGGCCCACGCAGAAACTTCTAAGAGTAGCCAGGACAGAGAAAAAGGATTTACGGAAGAAATTGCAAAAAACCATCCGGACATTGATATTGTCAATATTTCCCATGAAAATGAAGAAACCAGTATGTCGGAAATGGCAGAGGCAGTCTTGGTTCTGTACCCGGAAGTAAAGGGATATTATTGTACAAATGAGTATGCGGCCAATGATGTTCTGGATGTAGTAGAAGCTTCCGGTAAGGACATTACAGTGTTGGGCTTTGATGCAGGCAAAAAGCAGGTGAATGCAGTGAAAAACGGAAAGGAACTGGGAACCTTTGTGCAGAATGCTTATGGCATGGGATATGCTACAGTGATAGCGGGTATCCGGGCTGATATGGGACTGGAAAATGATAAATTTATTAACACAGGATATCAATGGATAGACAGTTCTAATGTGGAATTACCTGAATTTGCTAATTATTTATATGAATAAAGCGCTGATGTGAAAGTGAATAAAAGAAGTGATTTGCTAACAAGATAATTTGTTAAAATATACAAAAGACAAGGGGAGAGAGTGTACAAAATTAACACAATCTCTCCTTTTGCCTTTTGAAAACAGGGATGAAACTTATAATATTGGCGATTGAGACGACAAAATTCGTTATTAAATTGACAAAATGCATAATTCATAGTAATATCAAATTATGCGAAGGTGGTGATACTGTGGTAGAAGAAACAATCAAAGAAATCCAGAAAACTGAGCAGGAAGCGGAGGAGATTACAGCTAATGCCAAAATTCAGGGCACGCAGCTTCTCGAGCAGACGAAACAGGAAACGGAGCGGGCGAAAGCTACTATGATTGAGAATGCGCAGGAGCGGGCGAAAGCAAATAGAGAAGCTGCGCAGGCTGCCGGAGAGAGAAGGCTTGCGGAAGCCTTGGAATCGGCAGAAAAGGAGATTGCAGAAATAAAAAGAACTGCAAAAGAAAAAGAAAAGCAGGCAGTACAGGCTGTTATTGAAAGTCTGATATAACACTGTCAACAAAAACAGGAAATAAGGAGGGATGCGAATATGGCAGTATTGCAGATGCAAAAAGTCAGTATCTGCGCGCTGAAAAAGGACAGAAAAGCCATTTTGGAAAAAATTCAGTCTATGGGTATTATGGAAATCTCCAGGTTTGAAAGTGAAGAAGAAGGCTTTCAGACAGTAAATACTCAGGAAGAGCGGAGCGCATTTGAAAAAAATGCAGCTTTGGCGGACACCGCGCTGAATATTCTTCAGGAATATGTACCGGAAAAAGTATCCATGTTTGCCAGTCTGGAAGGCAAGGACCTGATAGAAAAGAGCAAATATCTTGAAACTGCCCATCGGGAAAAGGAAGTTCTGGATATGGCGGCACAAGTGGTCAAACTGCATAAGCAGGCGGCAGAGTGTAAAGCCAATGTGCAGAAGCTGGAAAATCAGATAGAGACCTTGAGCCCGTGGATGAATCTGGATATTCCTGGGAATTTCCAGGGAACCAGAACGGCAGCAGTGCTTATTGGTTCTATGTCAGGAAACCTGTCATTGGAAGATATTTACAGTCTGATTTTAGAGCAGGCGCCGGAGGTGTCCGGAGTGGATATTTCTATTTTATCTTCGGAAAGAGATACGGTGTATCTTGCGGCGGTGTGTCTGAAAAAAGATGTGGAAAAAGTGGAAGAGATTCTTCGGCAAAGTGGATTTGCCAAGCCGTCTCAGAGTATGAGCAAGATTCCGGCCAGGGAAAAAGAAGACCTGGAGCAGCAAATTGCAGTTTTGCAGCAGGAGATGGAAGAATGTGGCAAAGAAATTGCTTCCTATGCTTCTGAACGGGAGAAATTTAAACTGATTTCAGATTACTTTCGGGCAAGAGCCGAGAAATATCAGATACTGGGACAGCTTCCCCAGTCAAAGAAAACGTTTCTGGCAGAAGGTTATGTACCGGCAAAGGCAGTACCCGCGCTGGAAAAAGCATTAAATGCGAACTTTGATTTAAGCTTTGAGACAGAGGAAATCCCGGAAGAGGAAGAGATGCCGGTACTTCTGGAAAACAATGGATTTTCAGAATCTGTGGAAGGTGTTCTGGAGTCCTATGGTCTTCCAAAAAAGGGAGAAATAGACCCAACAATGCTGATGTCGTTCTTCTATGTATTTTTCTTTGGATTAATGCTGTCCGACGCAGCGTATGGGCTGGTGATGTTCCTGGGCTGTTTTGTGATACTGAAGAAGTTCCCTCGTATGGAACAGTCTTTGAAAAAATCCATTAAGATGTTTATGTACTGCGGAGTTTCCACTTTAATATGGGGTATTCTTTTTGGCGGATATTTTGGAGACGCCATAGATGTAGTGGCCCGAACCTTTTTCCATGTGGAGGTTCCGGAAGGCGGTCTTGTAAAGGCGCTTTGGTTTGTTCCTTTAAATGAACCCATGCGTATGCTGATGTATTCTATGGCATTTGGTTTGATTCATTTGTTTGTGGGACTGGGCATTAAGGGTTACATGCTTTTAAGAGACAAGAAAGTTCTGGACTTTTTCTGTGACGTGGTGTTGTGGTATGTATTCCTTATCGGATTACTGCTCCTGTTGCTGCCCAGTTCTATTTTTGCCTCTATTGCGCAGGTTGATCCCAGCATTTTCCCGCCGTTTGTGGGAAGCGCAGGAAAGATTCTTGCTATTGCAGGTGCGTTAGGACTCTTGCTTATGTCAGGACGTTCCAGCAAGAACTTCGGACTCCGTCTGGCCCTTGGTGCTTATGATATTTATAATGTAACAGGCTGGCTTAGCGATGTGCTTTCTTATTCCCGTCTTCTGGCGCTGGGACTGGCAACCGGTGTAATTGCTTCGGTTATCAACCAGATGGGCAGTATGGTGGGAGACAGCGTTTTAGGCGTAGTTGTGTTCCTGGTAGTCTTTGTGTTCGGACATACCTTTAACATGGCCATTAATATTTTAGGCGCTTACGTTCATACGAACCGTCTGCAGTTTGTTGAATTTTTCGGCAAATTTTATGAGGGTGGAGGAAAAGCCTTTCACCCGTTTAAGTTCAATACAAAGTATGTGGATATTAAGGAGGAAAAAAGTTTATGAGTCATTTAGGAATTGTTTATGCATTATTAGGTGCAGCATTGGCAGTATTTTTAGCAGGCGCAGGTTCTGCAATCGGAGTTGGTATTGCAGGTCAGGCTGCATCAGGAGTTGTTTCAGAAGACCCAAGCAAGTTTGCTAAAGTATTGATTATGCAGCTTCTGCCCGGTACACAGGGTATTTACGGCCTTCTGGTTGGATTTATTACACTGTCTAAAATCGGACTTTTAGGCGGTGGAATGTTGGAATTAACACCGCAGCAGGGGCTTCTGGTACTGGCAGCGTGTCTTCCTATCGGTATTGTTGGATTGATTTCCGGTAAATCTCAGGGCAAGACATCTGCAGCAGCCATTGGAATTGTTGCTAAGAAGCCGGAACAGTTTGGTAAAGCTATGCTTTTCCCGGCAATGGTTGAGACTTACGCAATCCTGGCGCTTCTGATTTCCATTCTGGCTGTAACAAATCTTCAGTTTTAATTGAGTTTTTATTGCAGAGATAGTAAAGGAGAGCAGAAGAATGACTGGATTAGAAAAAATGAAAAGCCAGATTCTTGAAGAAGCAAAAGCCGCTGCAGGAGAAATCATTTCAGATGCTGAAACACAGGCAAATGTATTGAAGGAAAAGGGAAAAGAAGAGGCAGAAGCTGCGTGCAGAGAAATCTCCCAAAAGTCAGAAGAAGAGGTGAAAGCTATTGAGGAACGTGCTGCTTCTTCCTGTGATTTACAGAGAAGAAAGGCACTCCTTACAGCAAAACAGGAAATCATCAAAGAGGTGCTGGACAGTGCATATCAGACCTTGCTGGACGCAGATGATAAAACCTATTTTGCCCTTCTCAGAAAAATGCTGCATAAGTTTGTGCTGGCACAGGAAGGGGAAATTTGTTTTTCTGACACAGATTTAAAGAGACTGCCTCAGGGCTTTGAAGAAGAGATTCAGGCGATAGCAAGAGAGAAAGGCGGTGTACTGACACTTTCAAAGGAAAGCAGAAAGGTATGCGGCGGATTTGTTCTTATATATGGAGGAATTGAAGAAAACTGTACCTTTGAGGCTATGTTCAGTTCCAAAAGAGACGAACTTTCTGATAAAGTTCACCGTTTATTATTTTTAGAAGCATAACCGCAAAAAGGAGGAATGGACTTGTCTAGTACGAAATATACCTATGCGGTTGCGCGAATCCGGGCGTTGGAAACAGCGTTGTTTGACGCTTCAGTGATTGAACAGCTTCTGGCCTGCAGTACAGAACAGCAATGTATTCAGCTTTTGCAGGAAAAGGGCTGGGGAGACGCAGATACGCCTGCAAAAGCAGAGGCAATTTTAGACCGTGAGCAGGAAAAGGCGTGGGAGACTATTCGGGATTTACATGTGGATATGTCTGTGTTTGATGTTTTTTCCTATCCCAATCTGTTTCACAACTTAAAGGCAGCAATTAAGGAGGCCTGCACTTCCCAGAATGGAAGGAACCGGAAAATTTACTATGAGGATACCAGTATTTCGCCGGATGAAATGCTGGATATTATCCGCAGCAAAGAATTTTTCAGGCTTCCTGAATATATGGCAAGCGCGGCAAAGGAAGCTTATGAAACTCTTCTTCATACAGGAGACGGGCAGTTGTGTGATGTGATTGTGGATAAGGCGGCTCTTGAGGCTGTGTACAATGCAGGAGAGCGGGCGGCAGACAGCATTATCCGGGATTATGCGGAATCTATGGTAGCCATTGCGGATATTAAGATTGCTGTGCGTTCACAGAAAACCGCAAAGACAACAGAGTTTATGAAACGTGCGATGGCACCGTGCAAGTCGCTGAATGTGGAACGTTTGGCAAAGGCGGCATGCAGCAGTATGGAAGCCGTTGTGGAATATCTGGCAGGAACAGTTTATGCAGAAGGTGCAGCAGCCATTGCAGAATCACCTTCCGCATTTGAGAGATGGTGCGATAACCGTATGATGCGCACCATGCAGCCCCAGAAATATGAATCCTTTTCCGTAGGACCGCTGGTAGCGTACCTGCTGGCAAGGGAGAATGAAATAAAAACCGTGCGGATTATTCTTTCCGGAAAACAGAATGGTTTTTCCGAGGAGGCTATCCGGGAAAGGGTAAGGGAAATGTATGTATAAGATTGCAGTGGTAGGTGATTACGACAGTATTTACGGATTTGCCGCACTGGGTCTTGAAATCTTCCCGGTGGCAAACCGCAGGGAAACAGAAGAAAGATTAGCAGCTCTGGCCGACAGCGGATATGGAATTGTCTATATCACAGAAGCTGCGGCAGCTGAGTGCGGACAGATAATAGAAAAATTTCAGGAAAGACTGCTGCCTGCTGTTATCCGGATTCCCGGTGTATTTGGAAATACAGGCGACGGAGTGCAGGGAGTGAAAGATTCTGTAGAACAGGCAGTCGGTTCTGACATTCTGTTCAGTAATAATTAGAAAGCAGGTGATACGTGACCATGAGCAAGGGTACGATTAAAAAAGTAGCAGGACCGCTGGTTATTGCAGAAGGTATGCGTGACGCGAACATGTTCGACGTGGTTCGTGTAAGTAATCAGCGTCTGATTGGTGAAATCATAGAAATGCATGGAGATGAGGCATCTGTTCAGGTATACGAGGAAACTTCGGGGCTTGGACCCGGAGAACCGGTAGAATCCATAGGGGAACCTCTTTCCGTAGAACTTGGACCAGGTCTGATTACCAGTATTTATGACGGTATTCAGAGACCTCTGGATGATATTATGAAGGTTTCCGGCACCAATTTAAAGAGAGGTGTGGAAGTTCCTTCTCTGAAAAGAAATCTGAAATGGGACTTTGTTCCCACGGTAAAACCGGGCGATGAGGTAGAAGCCGGCGACATTATCGGTACGGTACAGGAGACTATCGTAGTAAATCATAAAATCATGGTTCCTTATGGTGTCAAAGGTACTGTCAAAGAGATTAAAGCAGGAGAATTTACCGTAGACGAAGTGGTAGCTGTGATTGCAGGAGAAAATGGTGATAGGGAACTTACCATGGCCCAGAAATGGCCGGTTCGTAAGGGTCGTCCGTATCTGAAAAAACTTCCGCCGGAAATGCCTCTGGTAACCGGACAGCGTGTTGTAGATACCTTCTTCCCGATTGCAAAAGGCGGTGTGGCAGCCGTTCCGGGACCTTTCGGAAGCGGAAAAACGGTTATTCAGCACCAGTTGGCAAAATGGGCGGAAGCGGACATCGTTGTTTATATCGGCTGCGGGGAACGTGGAAACGAGATGACAGACGTATTGAACGAGTTCCCGGAACTGAAAGACCCGAAAACAGGTCAGTCTCTGATGGAGAGAACAGTGCTCATTGCCAATACTTCCGATATGCCGGTTGCTGCCCGTGAGGCGTCTATTTATACCGGTATTACCATTGCAGAATATTTCCGCGATATGGGATATTCCGTAGCGTTGATGGCAGATTCTACATCCCGTTGGGCAGAGGCCCTTCGAGAGATGTCAGGACGTTTGGAGGAAATGCCGGGTGAAGAAGGATATCCTGCATACCTGGGCTCCCGTCTGGCACAGTTCTATGAAAGAGCCGGACATGTGATTTCTCTTGGAAAAGATAAAAGAGAAGGCGCTCTTTCCGTTATCGGCGCCGTTTCTCCTCCAGGTGGTGATATTTCTGAACCGGTTTCCCAGGCAACCCTTCGTATTGTCAAGGTATTCTGGGGATTGGATGCGTCTCTTGCTTATAAGAGACATTTTCCGGCGATTAACTGGCTGACCAGCTACTCTCTGTATCTGGACAACATGGAAAAATGGTTTAATGAAAAAGTAGCACCGGACTGGATGGAAGGACGTCAGAAAATGATGAGCCTTTTACAGGACGAGGCAGAACTGGAAGAAATCGTAAAAATGGTTGGTATGGACGCTCTTTCTGCAGGTGACCGCCTGAAAATGGAAGCAGCCCGTTCAATACGTGAGGACTTCCTGCACCAGAACTCTTTCCATGAAGTGGATACTTACAGTTCTCTGAAAAAGCAGCATCTTCTGATGAAGCTGGTAGTGGCTTACTATGAGCAGGGCGCAGAAGCACTGGAAAAAGGTGCGGGTATTCAGGACCTTGTAAAACTGGAAGTTCGTGAAAAAATCGGACGTTTTAAATATGTAACAGAAGATAATCTGGACAATGAGTATGAAGCTGTCTTAAAACAGCTTGCAGAAGAAATTGCCAATGTATTAGGGAAGGAGGACTTCTAATGCCGAAAGAGTATAGAACCATACAGGAAGTTGCCGGCCCTCTTATGCTGGTACGCGGTGTTGAAAATGTACATTATGATGAATTAGGTGAAATCGAACTGGCCAGCGGTGAAACACGGCGCTGCAAAGTTCTGGAAATTGATGGAAGTAATGCGCTGGTACAGCTTTTTGAAAGTTCTACCGGTATCAATCTGTCCAATAGTAAGGTGCGTTTCCTGGGACGAAGCATGGAACTTGGCGTGTCTGAGGATATGCTGGGACGTGTCTTTGACGGTCTGGGACGTCCGATTGATGACGGTCCGGAAATTCTGCCGGACGAGAGAAGAGATATCAATGGTCTGCCAATGAATCCGGCTGCCAGAAGCTATCCAGAAGAGTTTATTCAGACAGGTGTTTCTGCTATTGACGGTCTGAATACCCTGGTTCGTGGACAGAAGCTGCCTATTTTCTCCGCTTCCGGTCTGCCTCATGCACAGCTTGCAGCGCAGATTGCGAGACAGGCAAAGGTACGCGGTTCAGGAGAAAACTTCGCTGTTGTATTTGCAGCTATGGGTATTACTTTTGAGGAATCCAACTTCTTCGTGGAAAGCTTTAAAGAAACAGGCGCTATTGACAGAACCGTTCTGTTTATCAACCTGGCCAATGACCCGGCGGTAGAGCGTATTGCTACACCGAAAATGGCATTGACAGCTGCAGAGTACCTGGCATTTGAAAAGGATATGCATGTTCTGGTTATACTGACAGATATTACGAACTATGCGGATGCTCTGCGCGAGGTATCCGCAGCCCGTAAAGAAGTTCCGGGACGCCGTGGTTATCCAGGCTACATGTATACAGACCTGGCAACCATGTACGAAAGAGCCGGACGTCAGAAGGGCAAAAAGGGAAGTATTACCATGATTCCGATTCTGACTATGCCGGAAGATGACAAGACCCACCCAATCCCTGACCTGACAGGTTATATTACAGAGGGACAGATCATCTTAAGCCGTGAGCTGTACCGAAAAGGTGTAACGCCTCCTATTGATGTACTGCCTTCCCTGTCCCGTCTGAAGGATAAAGGTATCGGTGAAGGAAAGACCCGTGCAGACCATTCCAATACTATGAACCAGCTTTTTGCAGCGTATGCCCGTGGTAAAGAGGCGAAAGAGTTAATGGTAATTCTGGGTGAAGCAGCGCTTTCCGACATTGATATTATCTATGCGAAATTTGCAGATGCCTTTGAGAAGGAATACGTTTCTCAGGGCTATATGGCAAACAGAGATATAGAAGAAACACTGAAAATCGGCTGGAAGCTGCTTTCCATATTGCCGAGAAGCGAGCTGAAACGTATTGACGATAAATTCTTAGACGAATATTACGGCAAATACTAGAAAGAGGTGATACTTTGGCATCTACGCAGGTAACTCCTACCCGAATGGAACTCACCCGTCTGAAAAAGAAGTTGGTAACTGCTGTCAAGGGCCATAAACTCTTAAAGGATAAGCGAGACGAACTGATGCGTCAGTTTTTGGACCTGGTAAGAGAAAACATGGCTTTGCGCCAGAAGGTGGAAAAAGGGATTTTGTCGGCGAATAAGAATTTCGTTATTGCAAAAGCAGGTATGTCTGAGCAGATTTTAAACACGGCCTTAATGGCTCCCAAGCAGGAAGTCTATCTGGAAGCGGACAAGAAAAATGTCATGAGTGTGGATATTCCGGTTTTTCATACAAAGACCAGAACCGCAGACGCCAATGATATTTATTCTTACGGTTTTGCTTTTACTTCCGGTGACCTGGACGGCGCGGTAAAATCCCTGGCCGATATTTTGCCGGATATGTTAAGGCTTGCAGAAGTGGAAAAATCCTGCCAGCTTATGGCAGCGGAAATCGAGAAGACCAGGCGGCGTGTAAATGCTCTGGAACACGTCATTATTCCGGAGACGCAGCAGAATATTAAGTATATCACTATGAAACTGGACGAAAATGAGAGAAGTACGCAGATTCGTCTGATGAAGGTGAAGGATATGATGTTGGAAGAAGCGCATCATTATAAAGAAAAAGAATATGTAGCGAAATAAAACAGCAACTATTCATTTTATATAAAAATATCCATCTAGGAGGTTCAAAATCCTAGGTGGATATTTTATTTTCTGGTTTGGAAAAAGTTATATTGAAACCTGTCCAGCGTCCAGGGCTATTCTTCTCACTGTTTTTATCAGGGAATCAAATCGGTGGGGAGATGAAACGGTCTACATTGAGACCAGAGCAGACGGTACCCGGATTCCGGTACCAAATTGCCTGAAAGGTGCTGGACAATACCAGTGAGTGATCCTCAACCTAAATGTTACTGCTTTTCGTCATATCTCCTTCTGTATAGCGATAAAGGGTGTCTAATAACAAATCAGTTACTTCTTGAGCCTGTTCGTTGAAGATATAGAATCCTTTTTCGTGTATGGTATACGAAAGATAAACGATTGCGGATAGGTTACTGATTATCCTGGGGTCACAATGAGAGGGGTCTCTTCCCATCAAAAGTAAGACTTTCGTAAAATAATCTATTTCAAATTGACGAAACTTTTCCCAATATTCAGCGCCAACTTTTCTTTGTATATGAAAAATATCTTCAAAATTTGTAAATCTTAATCGTTTAAATAAACTTCTATGAAGAAATCGAATTTCTTCATTAGAACATCCTTTCTCCTTTGCAAATTTCATTGCTTCAAAAACTTCTTCCATTTGCCATGCAATTGCTTCAAGAACAAAAACTTCCTTCGATTCAAATAAGTGATAAAAATAACCTTTGGAGATACCTGTTAATTGTGCTAATTCATCCACAGTTATATTTTTGAAACCTTTTTCCATCACAAGCTTTAAGCCTTTATCA
>DXFK01000155.1 GCA_019114495.1 Candidatus Blautia stercoravium | reverse complement strand
GACTTATGAGAAAACTCATGAGCATTTGCACTGTCTCTTTTGGTAAGAGGAGGAGATTAAGTATGTATGATGTTGTTGTAATTGGAGCAGGAGTGACCGGAAGTGCGGTGGCAAGAGAATTGTCGGCATATCAGTTGAAGACTATGGTGCTGGAAAGGGAAGAAGATGTGTGCTGCGGCACCTCAAAAGCAAATAGCGCCATTGTTCATGCTGGCTTTGACGCAGAACCGGGTTCCTGGAAAGCCAGAATGAATGTAGCGGGAAATTTAAGAATCAGGCAGCTTTCAGAGGAACTGGATTTTCCTTATAAGCAGAATGGTTCCCTGGTGCTTTGTTTTGAAGAAGAGGGAATGGGAAAGCTGGAAGAACTGAAAGAAAGAGGTGAAAAAAACGGGGTAGAAGGGCTGGAAATTATTACCGGAGAAAGGATTTGGGAGATGGAGCCAAACCTTTCCCGTGAAGTAAAAGCCATGCTTTACGCTCCCACAGGAGGCATTGTATGTCCCTTTAAAATGACCATTGCCCTGGCGGAAAATGCCAATGTGAACGGTGTGGAATTTGCCTTTGATACTTGTGTAAAAAATATAGAAAAAACGGCAGAAGGTTATTGTATTGAGACAGATAAAGGAAGTTATGAAACACGCTGTGTAGTCAATGCGGCCGGGGTTTATGCAGACGTATTCAACAATATGGTAAGTAAAAGAAAATTGTCCATTACCCCAAGAAAAGGAGAATACTGCCTGATGGATAAGAAGGCCGGGGACTTTGTTTCCTACACGGTTTTTCAGCTTCCTACGGCTATGGGAAAGGGAGTTCTTATTACACCTACAGTACACGGAAATCTTCTGGCAGGACCTACAGCAGAAGATATTGAAGACAGAGAAGGAGTTCAGACTACAGCTTCCGGCATTGCCAAGCTGTCACGGCAGGCGAAAAAAAGCGCTGAAAATGTACCGCTTTCCATGGTGATTACCTCGTTTGCAGGGCTGCGTGCCACAGAAAAAGGAGGAGATTTTGTGCTGGGAGAGCCAGAGGATGCAAAAGGCTTTTACAATGCGGTAGGTATTGAATCCCCAGGACTTTCCAGTGCACCAGCCATTGGAGTTTACCTTGCGGAAAAGATTGCAGAGCAGCTCTGCGCAGAGAAAAAACAGGATTTTGTTTCCACCAGAAAGGATATTCCCTGTGTGGCGGAAGCGTCACCGGAGGAAATACGCCGCCTCATAGAAGAAGACCCAGCATATGGAAACGTCATCTGCAGGTGTGAAACAGTTACAGAAGGAGAGATTGTAAATGCGATCCGAAGACCTTTGGGCGCCCGTTCTTTAGACGGTGTTAAGCGGCGGACAAGAGCCGGAATGGGAAGATGTCAGTCCGGTTTCTGTGCTCCAAGAACTATGGAAATTCTGGCAAGAGAACTGAAAAAATCTCCCTTGGAACTTACGAAAACAGGCGGTAAATCCAGACTATTAACAGGGGTATGAAAGGAGAAAGAAGAGATATGGACAGATATGATTTGATTATTATAGGAGGCGGTCCTGCAGGATTGGCAGCGGCAATTTCTGCAAAGGAGCAGGGCATTACTAACCTGTTGATACTGGAAAGAGACCAGGAACTGGGCGGCATTTTGAATCAGTGTATACACAACGGCTTTGGGCTACATACCTTTAAAGAAGAACTTACCGGTCCGGAATATGCCCAGCGTTTTATTGACAGGGCGGCAGAGCTTGAGGTGCCTTATAAGCTGCAAACCATGGTCTTGGATGTCTGTGAGGATGGCGGAGAAAAAAAGGTCACAGCCATGAATCGGAAGGATGGACTCCTGGTTTTGAAAACAAAAGCTGTGATTCTGGCCATGGGCTGCAGAGAGCGTCCAAGAGGTGCTCTGAACATTCCGGGATACCGACCGGCAGGGATTTATACTGCAGGCACAGCCCAGAGACTGGTGAACATGGAAGGCTATATGCCGGGCAGAGAAGTCGTGATTCTGGGGTCTGGTGATATTGGACTGATTATGGCCAGAAGAATGACCCTGGAAGGGGCAAAAGTGAAAGTTGTGGCAGAACTGATGCCTTATTCCGGCGGTCTTCAGAGAAATATTGTACAGTGTCTGGAAGACTTTCACATTCCATTGAAATTAAGCCATACCGTAGTAGATATTCAGGGAAAAGAGCGGGTCACAGGAGTGACGCTGGCTAAGGTAGACGAGAATAGAAAGCCTATTCCCGGGACGGAAGAATTCTATTCCTGCGATACCCTTCTTTTATCCTGTGGTCTGATTCCGGAGAACGAATTGTCAGCTAAAATGGGAATAAAAATGTCTCGTGTCACTTCCGGCGCAGAGGTAAATGAAAGTCTGGAAACCAGTGTGGAAGGAGTTTTTGCGTGTGGAAATGTCTTACATGTTCACGACCTGGTGGACTATGTTTCCGAGGAAGCCAAACGGGCAGGTATCCATGCGGCAGAGTATATCCACAACCGGAAGGAAGAAGAGTTAAAAGTGGCATGGGAACTGGAAGTAGAACCTCAAAATGGTATTCGCTATACTGTGCCGCAGACGATTCGTCCGGAGTACATGGAAGAAAAACTGACACTGAGATTCCGGGTGGGGGCTGTCTATAAAGACCGGTATATCAGCGTATACTGCGGTAGCAAACGAATTTTCCATAAGAAGAAAAAGAAAATGGCGCCGGGAGAAATGGAACAGGTTACTTTACAGAAATCGGATTTGACAGCAGCGCTGGGATTGGATAAAATTATTATGAAATTGGAGGAGGCATAAACATGGAGACGAGAGAATTAATCTGTATTAACTGTCCTTTGGGATGTGCTCTGACGGTCACCATGGAGCAGGGAAAAGTGGTAAAAATAGAGGGGAACACCTGTCCGAAGGGAAAAAGCTACGGTGAAAAAGAGGTGACAAACCCCACTCGTATTGTAACTTCCAGTGTGAAAGTTCTGGGAGGAAATATGCCTGTAGTTTCCGTAAAAACAGCCTCAGATATTCCAAAAGAAAAAATAGGAGCATGCATGGCTGCATTAAAAACAGTTACGGTGAAAGCGCCGGTTACCATAGGAGATGTGATTTTAAAAGACATATGTGACACAGGAGCAGATGTGGTCGCCACCAGAAATGTGGCTGTAAAAATATAGAGGAAAAGTGCAGCAAAGGGTTGGAAAAGGAGAGAAAATGGTAGATTATACGGGAAAAAATGCAGAAGGATTAAAGGAAAAAACACTGTATCTGCTGGATATGGATGGCACGATTTATAATGAAAATGAAATTTTTGAGGGAACGCTGGATTTGCTTCGGGAAATTGAGAAAAGAGGCGGACAGTATGTGTTTATTACCAATAATTCTTCCAAATCTGTGGAGGATTATATAGAAAAGGTAAAGGCTATGGGGATTCAAGCTTCCTATGAAAATTTTTATACATCCAGTCAGGCTACTGCCATGTATCTTCAGGAAAACTATGCCAATCAGACGGTGTACTGTATGGGTACCCGCTCTTTAGTGGAAGAGCTTCGCCGCGCCGGAATTTCGGTGGTAACGGAGGTGGATGACCGGGCCACAGTGGTGCTTTTGGGCTTTGATACGGAAAATACATCAGAGAAAATCCGGAATACCTGTATTATGCTGGGAAGAGATGTGGCGTATCTGGCAACGAATCCGGATTTGGTGTGTCCGGTGAGCTTTGGATATATTCCTGACTGTGGTTCTATGAGCATTATGCTGAAAAATGCCACGGGAAAAGAGCCATTTTTTATTGGCAAACCGGAGCCGATTATGGTAGACTGTGTATTGAAAAAATTGAATAAAACTAAGGCGGAAACAGTGATTGTAGGAGACCGCCTGTACACAGATATCAAGACCGGAGAGCGGGCAGGAGTGGATACCATCTGCGTGTTGTCCGGTGAGGCTTCCCTTAGTGATATACGAGAGAGCGAAGTAAAGCCGGATTATATTTTTGCAAGTGTGAAAGAAGTATATGAAGGGCTGACAGAAGACAACTAACAGGAGACGGATATGAAATACGAAAATATCAGAGAAGGAATCTTTCTGAAGCGTCCCAACCGTTTTATTGCCCATGTGGAAATTGATAAAAAGGTAGAAATCTGTCATGTGAAAAATACAGGGAGGTGCCGGGAATTATTAGTTCCAGGCACCCCTGTTTTTTTGGAAAAGAGCGGCAATCCAAACAGAAAGACCAAGTATGATTTAATAGCAGTGAAAAAGGGAGAAAGACTCATTAATATGGATTCCCAGATACCCAATAAAGTCGTAGAGGAATGGCTTTTAAAGGGCAATCTCTTCGGAAAAGAGGCAAGGGTAAAAAGAGAAGTCACCTATGGAAATTCTAGGTTTGATTTGTATATCGAAAGCCAGGGCAGGAAGTGCTTTATGGAAGTAAAAGGAGTGACACTGGAGGAAGACGGTGTGGTGCGTTTTCCCGATGCCCCAACAGAAAGAGGCGTTAAGCATGTGAAAGAATTGTGCCGGTGTATAGAAGACGGATATGAGGCATATATTATGTTTGTCATACAGATGGCAAATGTAAAGTATTTTGAGCCAAATGAAGCAACACACCTGGAATTTGGAGCTGCATTAAGAGAAGCACAGAAAGCGGGAGTGCATATTTTGGCCTATGCATGTGATGTAAGAAAAGACTTGATAAATCTGTCAAAACCTGTTAGGGTTTATCTTAACGGAAATACAAAAATAAGAGAACAGGAGACAGAATGTTAGAGCAGATTAGAGAACCGCTGCTTACCTGGTATAAAGAGAATAAAAGGAGTCTTCCCTGGCGGGAAGAGCCCACACCTTACCATGTCTGGGTATCGGAAATCATGCTGCAGCAGACCAGGGTAGAGGCGGTAAAAGAGTATTATGCACGTTTTCTTTTTGCTCTTCCCGAAGTGAAGGACTTGGCAGAATGTTCGGAGGAACGTCTGTTGAAGCTGTGGGAAGGATTGGGATATTATAACCGGGTAAAAAACATGCAGAAAGCAGCCCGGGAGGTCATGGAACAGTATGACGGCAGGCTGCCTGCAGATTATGAAAAGCTGCTGAAGCTTCCGGGAATCGGCAGCTATACGGCAGGCGCTGTAGCGTCTATTGCTTACGGAATACCAAGGCCTGCGGTAGATGGAAATGTACTTCGGGTAATCACCAGAATTACGGAAAATCCAGAGGACATCCTGAAACAGTCTATGAAGAAAAAGACGGAAGAGGCACTTCTGGAAATCATGCCAAAGGACTGTCCGGGGGATTTCAATCAGAGTTTAATGGAACTGGGAGCTACGGTCTGCGTACCAAATGGTATGGCAAAGTGCCAGTGCTGTCCGGTAGCCCAGGTATGTCAGGCTTATGCACATGGCACGGTAATGGAGTATCCCAAAAAGACACCGAAAAAGCAGCGGAAAATAGAAGAAAGAACTGTTCTGGTGATTCAGAACGGTCAGGAATTTGCCATTTCCAAACGTCCTCAAAAGGGGCTTTTGGCAGGGCTTTATGAGTTGCCGAACAGGGAAGGATATCTGACAAAAGAGGAGATTTTGTCTTTTGTCCAGGGTCTGCATTTGATACCACTTCATATACGGGAAGCAGGAGAAGCAAAGCATATTTTTTCCCATGTGGAATGGAGAATGAAAGGCTATTTCATTAAAGTGGCAGCTACGGAAGAAAAGAAAGTGGGAAGCCTGATATTTGTGGACAGGAAAGAATCCAGGGGGAAATACCCTATTCCCTCCGCTTTTTCAGCATACAGAAAGTTTATCGAGGAGGACTTTTAGGTGAAATTATTATCGATTACGGTTCCGTGTTACAACTCACAGGACTATATGAAAAACTGTGTAGATTCCCTTTTGGAAGGCGGGAATCTGGTGGAAATTTTAATTGTAGATGACGGTTCTAAAGATGACACAGCAAAGATAGCAGATGAATATGCTGCAAAATATCCGGAGATTGTAAAAGCTATCCACCAGGAAAACGGCGGTCACGGAGAGGCCGTCAACACAGGGCTGAAAAACGCTACAGGTCTGTATTTTAAAGTG
>DXFK01000154.1 GCA_019114495.1 Candidatus Blautia stercoravium | reverse complement strand
CAACATCAGCGTGGACTTGATTTCTTCCATACCGGGGCAGAAGCTGGAGGATTGGACAGAAGAGCTGGCTGCATTGGCAGCCTTGTCTCCGGAGCATATTTCTGTATACCAGCTTATTATAGAAGAGGGAACTCCTTTCTATGAAAAATATGCAGAACATGAGGAACTTCTTCCCGATGAAGAGGAAAGCCGGGAAATTTACCTGTGGACAGGAAGATTCTTGAAAGAACAGGGGTATGAGCAATACGAAATCTCCAATTACGCGAAACCGGGAAAAGAATCCCGCCACAATCTGAAATACTGGGAACGGGGCGACTACCTGGGACTGGGACTTGGTGCAGCATCTATGGTACGGAATATTCGGATGAGCAATACAAAAGATATAAAAACGTATCTGGAACGCTGCGGACAGCCCAAAACCATGCGGGAGGACGTGCAGTTTCTGGAAGAGGCCCGGCAGATGGAAGAATTTATGTTTCTGGGGCTCAGAAAGACAAGAGGTGTATCCAGAAAAGAATTTCGCCGGATTTTCGGTCAGGAAATGGATATGGTTTATGAAAAGGCTCTGCACAAATGTCTGGAAAACGGGATGTTGAAGGAACATAAGGACAGGGTGTATCTTTCAGAAGAAGGTATTCTTTTAAGCAATGCAGTTCTGTCAGAATTTCTCTTTGATTGACAAATTATCATGTAATACAACTTTATAGAATTTTAATAAAGTTTAATGCTTTTGTTCTGGATTTCTCTGCGGCAGTGTGGCAGAATAAAGAGAGAAAAAAGGGGAGGAACACCATGAATATTTTATTTTTTCTTACCCCCAAAGTAGATGTAGCTTATATTTATGATACCTTCAGTCTGAGACAGGTGCTTGAAAAAATGGAATACCATAAATATTCCTGCATACCGATTATTACGGAAAAAGGCAAATATGTGGGGACAATTACAGAAGGCGATTTATTGTGGGGATTAAAAAAACGCGGTGATTTGAATTTGAAAACTGCGGAAGATGTGCCGATTACTTCTTTTAAAAGAAAGGCGGATTATACACCAGTACGTGTGGATTCTGATATGGAGGATTTACTGGATAAAGCCATGAGGCAGAATTTTGTACCGGTAATTGATGACCAGAAGAATTTTATTGGAATTGTGACTAGAAGAGATATTATGCAGTATATCTGCTCTTCTTCGATCAAAGAGCAGAAAGTATAAAAGGAGAAGCTGTTGTATGAAACAGCAGTCAGAAATATATGGGGATATTTCTGATATGCATTTCATGCGGCAGTTTCTTTTTCGCAAGGGGAAAAGTACACAGTTTTAAACAGTTTTTCTGCTGTATTTTTGTGTACTTAAAAACAGAACAAATGTTTGCG
Source organism: Candidatus Blautia stercoravium (assembly GCA_019114495.1). Lineage (GTDB taxonomy): Bacteria > Bacillota > Clostridia > Lachnospirales > Lachnospiraceae > Blautia > Blautia stercoravium. The sequence continues at coordinate 8,091 of DXFK01000154.1, read as the reverse complement.
AAATCCATCGGGATGTGCTATAGTTATATTAGGAATAAAACTGATGGAAACAGGTAATGATAAATGCGATTAGAGAGGAAAGCGTATGGCAGTTAAAATGCAGGCAAGACAATTCATTAAAATACGGGGAGCTAATGAAAACAATCTGAAGAATCTGGATGTGGATATTCCAAGAAATGAACTGGTAGTGCTTACCGGTCTCAGCGGTTCAGGCAAAAGTTCTCTGGCTTTTGATACCATTTATGCGGAGGGACAGAGACGCTATATGGAATCCCTGTCTTCTTATGCCCGGCAGTTTCTGGGGCAGATGGAGAAACCGGATGTGGAAAGTATAGAAGGACTTTCTCCTGCTATTTCCATTGACCAGAAATCTACCAACCGAAATCCCCGTTCTACTGTGGGAACGGTTACCGAAATCTACGATTATTTTCGACTGCTCTATGCCCGTGTGGGGATTCCCCATTGTCCCAAGTGCGGACGGGAAATTCGGAAACAGACTGTAGACCAGATGGTAGACCATATTATGGGGCTGCCGGAAAGAACGAAAATCCAGCTTCTGGCGCCTGTGGTAAGGGGCCGAAAAGGAACTCATGCCAAGCTTTTGGAGCAGGCCAGAAAAAGTGGTTATGTGCGTGTGCAGATTGACGGAAACCTGTACGAACTCAGTGAAGAAATCAAGCTGGATAAAAATATCAAGCATAATATAGAGATTGTAGTAGACCGTTTAATTGTAAAGGAAGGCATTGAAAAAAGGCTGACGGATTCTATAGAAACCGTTTTGAATCTGGCAGAGGGAAGACTTGTAGTAGATACTATGGATGGAAACCAGATAAATTTCAGCCAAAGTTTTGCATGTCCGGATTGCGGTATCAGTATTGAGGAAATAGAGCCCAGAAGCTTTTCTTTTAATAATCCCTTTGGTGCGTGCCCATCCTGCTTTGGATTGGGATACCGTATGGAATTTGATGTGGATTTAATGATACCGGACAGAAGTCTCAGCATTTCCCAGGGGGCGATTACGGTTATGGGCTGGCAGTCCTGCACGGACAAAGGTAGCTTTACAAGGGCCATTTTAGACGCGCTGGCAAAAGAATATGGATTTGATTTGGACACGCCTTTTGAAGACTATCCTCAGCGCATCCAGGATGTGCTTATTCACGGAACCAATGGAAAAGAGGTGAAAGTATATTATAAAGGCCAGAGAGGAGAGGGTGTTTATGATGTGGCTTTCGAAGGGATTGTAAAGAACGTGGAGCGGCGTTACCGTGAGACCGGTTCCGATACGATGAAGCAGGAATATGAAAGCTTTATGCGGATCACACCCTGTCCTTCCTGTAAGGGACAGCGTCTGAAGCCGGAAGCTCTGGCTGTGACAGTAGGAGATAAGAATATTCACGAAGTTACCTCTATGTCTATTGAAAGCCTGCAGGAGTTTCTGAACCATCTGGAACTGACGCCTACCCAGCAGATGATTGGGGAACAGGTATTGAAAGAAATTCGGGCCAGAGTGGGATTTCTGGTGAATGTAGGACTGGAGTATCTGACACTGGCAAGGGCTACAGGCACTCTTTCCGGAGGAGAAGCTCAGAGAATCCGTCTGGCGACCCAGATAGGTTCCGGTTTGGTGGGAGTAGCCTATATTCTGGACGAACCCAGTATTGGTCTGCACCAGAGAGATAACGATAAGCTGCTGGCTACTTTAAAGCATTTAAAAGATTTGGGAAATACGCTGATTGTGGTAGAACATGATGAGGATACCATGCGGGCGGCTGACTGTGTAGTGGATATCGGACCGGGTGCAGGCGAACACGGCGGACATCTGGTTGCCATAGGAACAGCTGAAGAAATTATGCAAAATCCCAATTCCATTACCGGACAGTATTTAAGCGGAAAGCTGCAGATACCGGTGCCGTCTGTACGGAGAAAGCCCACAGGATTTTTGACGGTTCGGAAAGCGGCGGAAAATAATCTGAAAAATATTGATGTGAAGATACCACTGGGGATTATGACCTGTGTGACCGGAGTTTCCGGTTCCGGCAAAAGTTCTCTGGTAAATGAAATTTTATATAAAAGTCTGGCAAGAAAACTGAATAGAGCCAGAATTATTCCGGGCAAACATAAGTGTATCGAAGGTGTGGAGCAGTTAGATAAGGTCATTGATATAGACCAGTCGCCCATTGGAAGAACACCAAGGTCAAATCCTGCAACGTATACGGGTGTTTTTGATCAGATTCGGGACCTTTTTGCCGCCACAGCAGATGCCAAGGCAAGAGGATATAAAAAGGGCAGATTCAGTTTCAATGTGAAAGGCGGGCGGTGTGAGGCCTGCAGCGGTGATGGCATTCTGAAAATTGAAATGCATTTTCTGCCGGATGTATATGTGCCTTGTGAGGTATGCCATGGGAAACGATATAACCGGGAAACGCTGGAAGTAAAATACAAAGGAAAAAGCATTTATGATGTGCTGAATATGACCGTGGAGGAGGCATTGGGATTTTTTGACCATGTGCCTTCCATTAAGAGAAAAATACAGACGCTTTATGATGTAGGGCTTTCTTATATCCGTTTGGGTCAGCCCTCCACCGAGCTTTCGGGGGGAGAAGCGCAGAGAATTAAGCTGGCATCTGAATTGAGCAAGAGAAGCACAGGAAAGACTATTTATATTTTGGATGAGCCGACGACAGGGCTGCATTTTGCGGATGTTCACAAGCTGATAGAGATTCTGCAGCGCCTTTCTGAGGGCGGCAATACGGTGGTTGTCATTGAGCACAATCTGGATGTGATAAAGACAGCGGATTATATTATTGATATCGGGCCGGAAGGCGGAGATAAGGGCGGTACTGTGATTGCCAAGGGAACCCCCGAGGAGGTTGCAGCAAATCCTGTTTCCTATACGGGTCAATATGTGTCAAAATATTTGAGATGATTGCCCCTTTTCAATAGAGGGGAAGTTGTATATAATGAAAAAGAAACCGGGACTTGACGGTTAGATAGTTCAGGAAAGGGGCAGTAAAATGGCAGCATCAGATATTGGAATCGACCTTGGAACAGCCAGTATCCTTGTTTATGCCAAGGGTAAAGGCATTGTTTTAAAGGAGCCTTCCGTGGTTGCGTATGATAAAGAAAATAATAAAATAAGGGCGGTGGGAGAAGAGGCTCGTCAGATGATAGGAAGGACACCCGGGAATATTGTGGCAGTCCGGCCGTTGCGTCAGGGTGTGATATCAGATTACGAGGTTACGGAAAAAATGCTGAAATATTTCATTTCCAAAGCCATTGGAAAGAGAGCATTTCGAAAACCCCGTATCAGTATCTGTGCGCCCAGCGGTATTACTGAGGTGGAAAAAAAAGCAGTGGAAGAAGCCACATATCAGGCTGGCGCCAGAGAAGTGTCTATTATTGAAGAACCCATTGCGGCAGCGATTGGAGCCGGAATTGATATTACCAGACCTTTTGGCAATATGATTGTGGATATTGGCGGCGGAACCACAGATGTGGCAGTGATTTCTCTGGGCGGTACGGTTGTTTCCACATCGATAAAAGTGGCTGGGGATGATTTTGATGAGGCGATTACCAGATATGTAAGGAAAAAGCACAATCTGATGATTGGAGAGCGCACAGCAGAGGAGATTAAAATTCAGATAGGAACTGTGTATGCGACACCTCAGGCAAAGAGTATGGAAGTGAAGGGAAGAGATACCGTTACCGGACTTCCAAAGAGTGTAACATTGACCTCCGAAGAAATCAGAGAAGCTTTGAAAGATGCGTCTGCACAGATTATGGAAACCATACACAGTATTCTGGAAAAAACACCGCCGGAACTGGCGGCTGACGTGGCAGAGCGAGGAATCGTACTGACCGGAGGAGGTGCACTTCTGGGCGGTTTGGAAGAATTGATAGAAGAGGAAACTGGAATCAATACAGTAGTGGCTGAAGAGCCGGCGCTTGCGGTAGCTATTGGTACAGGTCAGTATATGGAATTGATGAGCAAAATGAACGGCAGGCTGTAAAAGCAAAAAGCCAGAGAATCAGAGGGAAAAAGCGTGGAAGAGACAATAGAAGGATATGTAGACCATATTATATACCGAAATCAGGATAATGGATATACGGTGGCCAGCCTGGTTGTGGACGGAGAAGAGCTGACCTGTGTAGGTGCCTTTCAGTATTTAAACGAGGGGGAAAATATTCGGGCCAAAGGGAAATATACAGAGCATCCTTCATATGGAAAGCAGTTTTCTGTGTACTCTTATGAAGCGGTGATTCCTCAGGACTCACAGGCCATGGAGCGTTATCTTGGTTCAGGAGCGATAAAGGGTGTGGGTGCTGCTTTAGCAGCCAGAATCGTAAGAAAATTCGGAAGTGATACCCTTAGGATTATAGATGAAGAACCGGAACGGCTTTCTGAAGTGAAAGGAATCAGCGATAGGAAGGCCAGAGAGATTGCTGAACAGGTAGAAGAAAAATCAGATATGAGGAAGGCCATGATGTTTTTACAGCAATATGGCATTTCTCAAACCCTGGGGGCAAAAATTTACCAGCAGTATAAGCAGGATATGTACCGTATTCTGAAAGAAAATCCCTATAAAATGGCAGAAGATATTACCGGTGTGGGATTTAAAATGGCAGATGAGATTGCAGCCCGTATAGGAATCCATACAGATTCTGACTATCGTATCAGAAGCGGTCTTCTGTACATATTACTTCAATCTACGGCAGAAGGGCATGTATATCTGCCCCAGCACATTCTTTTACAGAGAGCGGAGCAGCTGTTAGGTGTAAAGCGTGAATATATGGAAAAGCATGTTGCAGACCTTTCCATAGACAGAAAAATCGTCATAAAAGAAATTGAAACAGATGCAGGAAAAGAGCGGATTATATATGCCAGTCAGTATTATCAGACAGAACTGCATACGGCACAAATGCTGCATGAGCTGAATCTGAAGGACACAGCAGACGACAGAGTGATTCAGGATAAAATTCAGAGAATCCAGAAAAGTGGGAATATAGAGCTGGATGAAAAACAGCAGGAAGCAGTAGCTGAAGCAGTAAAAAACGGTCTTTTGATTGTCACCGGAGGACCGGGAACGGGGAAGACTACGACTATTAACGCTATTATCCGATATTTTGAAATGGAAGGATTGGATATTGCTCTGGCAGCGCCCACAGGAAGGGCGGCAAAGCGTATGACAGAAGCTACCGGATATGAGGCAAAGACAATTCATCGTCTGCTGGAACTGACAGGTATGCCGGAAGAATCTTCCGGGGGAGTTCATTTTGAGCGAAATGCACAAAATCCTCTGGAGGCAGATGTGATTATTATTGATGAAATGTCCATGGTAGATATTTTTCTTATGCATGCATTACTGTCGGCAGTAGTAGCAGGAACCAGACTGATTTTGGTAGGGGATGTGAATCAGCTGCCAAGCGTAGGTCCCGGAAGTGTCCTGAAAGATATTATTGCCTCGGGAAAATTTGCGGTGGTGGAACTGGTGAAAATTTTTCGTCAGGCATCTCAGAGTGATATTGTAGTCAATGCGCATAAAATTAATCAGGGAGTACCGGTCACATTGGACAATAAAAGTATGGATTTCTTCTTTTTGAAAAGATATGATGCCAATGTAATTATCAGTGTGGTGATTACACTGATACAGAAAAAGCTTCCCAAATTTGTGGACGCAGAACCCTATGATATTCAGGTACTGACACCTATGCGGAAAGGTCTGTTGGGCGTTGACAGGCTGAATGTGATTCTGCAGCAATATCTGAATCCTCCGGAGACTGGGAAAAAAGAGAAAGAACATCGAAACGGCCTTTTCCGGGAGGGGGATAAGGTTATGCAGATTAAAAATAATTATCAGATTGAATGGGAAATAAGAGGTCTCTACGGGATTCCGGCAGAAAAGGGTGTGGGAGTTTTTAATGGAGATACAGGAATACTAAGAGAAATTAATACCTTTGCAGAGACGGTTACTGTGGAGTTCGATGAGTGCAAATTCGTGGAATATTCCTTCAAACAGTTGGATGAACTGGAACTGGCCTATGCGATTACCATACATAAGGCGCAGGGAAGTGAGTACCCGGCTGTGGTAATTCCCCTGTTGCATGGTCCCAGAATGTTGATGAACAGAAACCTGCTGTATACTGCAGTTACCCGGGCCAGAAAATGTGTTACGCTGGTGGGGGATGAGAAAACGTTTGGTGAGATGGAAAATAATCAGATGGAACAGAGCAGGTATACGACGCTTGATTTGCGTATAAAGGAGACCTATTGATTAAAAAAACAGGAACATTATTTTTAGATATGCTGTACCCAAGGCGCTGCCCGGTTTGTCACGACATTGCGGTGCCAAGGGGAAGTAAAATCTGTAGTGTTTGCAGAGAGAAGTTAAGGCCTATTGCCGGCCCAAGGTGCTTCCGGTGTTCCAAGCCTCTGGGGAGGGAAGAGAAGGAATACTGCAAAGACTGCAGGAAAACACGTCTTTTTGACCAGGGAATCGGAATTTTTCCCTATGGTTCAGTTCTTCAGGAATCATTATTTAAGCTGAAATATGGAAAGCGACAGGAATATGGAAGCTTTTACGGACAAATCGCAGCATTTTATTCCCGTGAGATCATTAAAAAATGGAACATTGAAGTGATTATTCCCATTCCCTTGCACAAAAAGAGAATGGAAAAACGAGGATACAATCAGGCTCAACTTATAGCAGAAGCATTGGGATCAGGTTTGCATATTCCCGTAGACAGCCATCTTCTGAAACGAAGAGTGAATACCAGACCGCAAAAAGAACTGGATTACAGAGAACGCAAACAGAATATGAAAAATGCCTTTTTTCTTGCGGGAAAAAACAAATACAGGCGTATTCTTCTGGTGGATGACATTTATACCACAGGAACGACCATAGAAACAGCAGCAGAACTCTTGAAAAAACATGGTACAGAAAAGGTATTTTTTCTCACTATAGCTATCGGAGCAGACACCTGAAAGGTCTTGATTCAATTATCAAGAATATGCTATAATGCAATATGTATGATTGTAAGTTTTTCAAAAAGATGAACTTGGAAAGAGGTATTTTATGCTGAATAACCAAAAAATCAAAAAAATGCATAAACTGGCGCTTTATGAGTCAGGAGAGGGGAAGAAACACCTTGCCATAAGCAATTACTACAGAAGTGATTATATAGGATTGGCCTTGATTAAAAACTTCTTTCTGACAACAATAGCCTATGGTCTGCTGCTGCTGATTTATTTTGGATACAGAAGCGAGTATTTAATGGAAAATATTCATAAAATGAATCTGGTGCTTATGGCAATACAGATGATTGGGATGTACATTATCATGATAGTTGGATACAGCATTCTGACCTATGTATACTGTTCTGTGAAATATGCAAGAGCACAGAAGGGAATTCAGGAATATTACAAAGGCCTGACACAGATGAAGAAAGCTTATGACAGAGAAGAAAGGCGAAATGGAAGAATTACAGGGAGGAGAACAAAAGCATGACAGTATTATTGGAGTTAAAGCAAAAAATAAAAGACTTTTACAGTGAGCATGATGTATTGCTCCTTTCTGTATTTAAATTTTTACTGGCATTTCTGCTGTTTAGCAGTATTAATTCCAGTCTTGGCTTTATGGAAAAGCTGGATAGTATTTTTGTGGTATTGATTTTAGCAATTATCTGCGCAGTGCTACCGATTAATGTAATGACAGTGATAGGCTGTGTACTGATTATTCTGCATTGCTATTCCGTAGGAATTGAAGTAGCCGGGTTTGCAGCGCTATTGATTGTGCTTTTGATGATTTTGTTTTTGCGCTTTACTTCCGAGGATAATCTGGCCCTGGTACTGACTCCTGCAGCTTTCCGTTTCCATATTCCGGCTGCCGTACCTATCGGCGGAGGACTTTTAAGAGGTCCGGCCTGCGTGATTCCTTCAGGATGCGGTGTGATTTTATATTTCTTTATGCAGGTAGTAAAAGATAAAAGCACGGTTTTGCAGGGAAAAGAAACAGAGGCCGTTCAGAAACTGCAGATTCTTTTGGATGGATTAATGAAAAATCAGAAAATGTGGCTGAATGTATTGGCTTTTGT
>DXFK01000153.1 GCA_019114495.1 Candidatus Blautia stercoravium | reverse complement strand
GCCTGTAACTGCTTCCGCAACTTCTTTTACTACTGCGATTAATTCATCAATAGATTTGTCTGCTCCGTTTGGGTCTCCGCCTTCCAGACGTAAGCATACGAAATCAGCGCCTTCCATAGCTTCTGCTTTTTTAGCGATTTCAGCCATTGTAGACGCGCCTTCATAAAATTTCTGAATACCTGGGATTTCAGATAATCCCATATCTGAGATTTCCACACCTACTTTTGGTGCATTTTCAAGAGGAGCATCAAAAGTATAGAAAGGAAAAGTACATTCTCCCCCTAATTTGATTGCTTTGTCCCCGCAGCCAATTTCAACTGTGTTAATGTTTGCATTGAATTTCTGTGGTTTCTGATTAAACGGCATTTCCATTAGCCTCCTTCATATTTTTTATAACCGGTAAATGCTTATGGCAATCCGCATTTACCGCCTACATTATACTACAATACAGGCAATATTGACAAGTTTCCCCGGTAATATTTGGCGAAAACTTTCATCAAAATCTCTGAAAATCACCTGCGTTTTTTGTAGAAAATTAGAGTATTTTTATCAACTTTCTCTAATGTGGGAAACGGGAGTTTCCCCTTTTGGACAAACTCCCATTTCCTGTATAGAAAACATAAATTTATGTTTCTGTTTCTTAATTACATCATTGGCTCCATAGAAAGTGCCGGATGGTTCTTTTCTGTCAGGAATGCAACCAGTGTTTCCGGGTCAGTTGCAATTGTTTCATCACCAATCATGTCTGTGAAATTGTCAATTCCGTAGAGTTCTTTTGCTGTAGCGTTGACTCTTTCAGCAACTGTGTCTTTCAGTTCTTTCGGCATCCATACGATACGTTCAATACCGCCTTCTGCTTTCATGAACTTCTTGGAACCGATAAAGTGTTTACCATGTCCCATGAAACCAGGTGTCTGTACACCGCCGCCTGTCATGGAAGCCAGTTCCGGGAAGGTCATTCCAAGAGGAGTCATACCTGCATACTCACGGTTTGTGATAACAACACCGTTGGAGAATGGTTCAATACCACAGATACATTCAAAACATCCACAGGAGGTCATTGGTTTTTCCATAATGGAGTACAGGGATACATCCTGCAGAGCACCCTGGGAGAATTTCTGTACTGCTTCGTTTACGTCTTCGTATTCACCGATTCTTTCATCGATTGGTCTTTCTTTTGTGATAACCTGACAAGGACCGTTAGGGTCAAGTTCGTTGGTAGCTTTTGCATCTAACCATGAAACCGCACCGCAGAGTCCCAAACGTTCCGGTGTAACCACACATACGTGAGACGGTGAGAAAGCCTGGCAGAGAATACAGCTGTAGTATACGTCTACAGATTCATCTGTCAGAGATTTCAGACGGTCATCACGTTTGTCGAAGGTAGGAATAGCCACTTCGTGACGGATTCTTGTACATTCAGCGGGGTCTGTGTAAATAACAACTTCACATTTATCAACAACAGCATCAAATTCATTCTTAACAGAAGCATATAACACTTCACCGATATGTTTGATACGGAATCCTGCATTGAAAGCGTCTTTGCTGATACGAATACGCTGCATATCACGCTGTCCTGTATGGTAAACACCCTCGATACAGTTGATGTAGTTGTGGAATTTACGCTCGATAACCGGCTCAAAGTCTGGCTGCATGTTCTTTCCTGCAACTTTTACAACATATGCAATGCTGTTCTTGCTTCCCAGTTCCATGCCGTCTACTTCCGGACCAACCACTGTAATCTTGTGGTCTTCGATTTCAGATGCATCTACAGTCTGTACTAACTCTGCACAGTCTACACGGGAACCATCGAACTCTACCTGCATATCGCCGCGGCGGATAATTTCACCTTCAAATGCAGAAGCGAAAGCAACCGGAATGTCAATGTTTGTAATTTTGATTTTGATATCGCGCGCTTCCAGAGAAGTAGCGTTGAATTTGCTTACATCTGTCTGAACGATTAAGCTCTTGGGCACTTCGGATACGCCTTCCTGGTTTGTAATAACCGGGAATCCCAGTGCGATAGCGCCTGCGCCGCATGCAACGATAACATCGTTTAATGGTGCGAATGCGTTTACGAATGCAGGAACACGTTCCATGGTGTATTTCATTAAGCTGCCTGCATCACCTGGTGTAATGTTACCAAAGATAAGAGCTGCTCTTAAAGCAACAGATACAACATGGATAACTGCTGTTACATCTTTTCCTAACGGAATCACACGAACATTAGCGCCTGTCTTCATTCCTGCTTCTGCAAGCTGGTCGATGACATCGCCTACTAAAGTAACCAGAATACCCTGTGCCTGATAGCTCTTAACCAGCGCAACCGCATCTTCTGTTGTAGGAGCTTTTCCAAGGATGACAGCAACACCCGGGATATCGCCTGTTACAAGGGGAACACCAAGTTCACGGATAACTGCGTCAGCCAGATGTCCGTAGCATGGTTCTTCGTATGGAACAGCTCCGTCAATGTATTTTAATACTTCGATAAATTCAGCGCAAAGAGCAGTTGCAACACCGGACATAAAGACGTCATGTGTTCTCATTTCTCTTGTCATAAGAGTTTTTACAACGCCTAATGCTTCTTTTAATTCTCCTAAAGTACCAACCTTTACACCTGTTACAGCGTAGTAGCATGGTAAGCTGTATGCTGTATTTGGAAAGCTGATAGCTTTGTCAGCGCCGTGCTGTTCAATAGCAGCGTTGATAGCGCTTTCTGTCAAACCATAGACAGCGTCATTTCCACTAAATACTGTTTCAAATAATGTCAATGTCTTTTCCTCCTAACATTCTCATAATCCTTTATCGATTATGTCTTTGATTTTTGTGATTTCTTCTTTTACTGTATTGCTGAAATCGTAAGGGGATTTTCCCTGACGGTCAGCGTCCATAACCTCGGTGTTATAGTGAATGAAGCCCAGAAAATCTTCCGCAGGAATACGGCTTTTCACAAAATCTTCATCTTCCTGGTTCCGTACCTTATTTGCCACTACACGAACCTGCTTCACGCCCAAATCCTCTGCCAAACGTTTTACATTCTTATAAGTCTGTACGCTTCTCGCACCCGGTTCAATCACCACAATAAACTGATCCATAGATTCTGTGGTCCCTCTTCCCAAATGCTCCAGTCCGGCTTCCATATCCAGAATCACTACATCATCTCTGTGCAGAACCAGATTATTGATGATTCTTCTCAGCATTACATGTTCCGGGCAAACACAGCCGCCGCCGCCTGTTTCCACGGTACCGAGAACCAGAAGACGCACACCGTTTACCATCTTGGAATAAGTATCCGGTATATCGCTCACCTGAGGATTCAGCTTATAAAACTGATTGTCCTCTCCGCTGCCGGTTCGCTCCTCAATGAGTTTTCTCATCTTTGTAATGGGAACAATGGAGTCCAGGGTCTCCTCATCAAAACCCAGCGCCAGTCCCAGATTTGCGTCCGGATCCACATCTGCTGCCAGTACATGCTTTCCTTCTTCCGCATACAGACGGGCCAGGGTTGCTGCAAATGTAGTTTTCCCTACACCGCCTTTTCCTGTAACTGCAATTTTCATGTCATTCACCTTTCCTAGTTATGTTTCCGGAAGACCTTCTAAAGAGGCACTTCCGGATTTGACGCTCTTAGATACCAAGGGCAGCTCTCTTCTCTTCGATTCTTGCCATCATGGCATCGCCTAGTTTTTCAATATCTTTTTCTACAGTAAATGCTGCTTCACACCACTGTCTTGTGCCGTTCGTGAGGATTTCAACCATTTCGCTGGAACCTGAAGCATATGGGTCAACACCCAGGAAAGTATCCAGACCGGAACCAATTACATAGTTACCGATAGATACTGCCTTTTCAGACATCCATTCAGGTGCACATCCTACAACCGGAAGCTGGGAAATACGCAGTCCTGCATCTTTTGCAAGAGTTGCAGCCAGAACCAGCATACGGGAGATATCCACGCAGGAGCCCATGTGCAGTACCGGAGGAATGTCAGCCAGTTCACAGACTCTCTTCAGACCATCGCCGCAGATATCTTTGGCAGCTTTATCCATAAGACCTGCTTTTGCAGCAGCCTGTGCAGAACATCCGGAAGCGATAACGATAATGTCATTTGCCAGCATTTTCTTCATCAGTTCGATATGAGCCAGGTCAGGACGAACTCTTGGGTTGTTGCATCCAACCATGGCAACTGCACCGCGAAGTACGCCGGAGGTAATACACTGTAACAGTGGTTTTGTAGTTCCCAGTTCATCAACCTGTGAGTTTGTAACACCGTCCAGAACTTTTACGATAGCTTCTGTAGAATAACCTACGGTAGCTTTCTGTTTCATCTGTGGAATATATACTAATTCAGGTTTCCTGTTTTTGAAGTTCTCGATTGCCAGTTTTACAATCTGTGTAGCTTTTTCCAACGCTGTGTGTGCGTCAAAACGGATGAAGTCAGAATCCGGCATCTGAGCGATTGGAGAAGTTGTGATAAACTTTGTATGGAAACATTTGCTTAAAGGTCCAAGTGCAGGGAAGATACACTGTACGTCTACGACGATAGCTTCACAAGCCCCTGTCAGAACCACGTTTTCCTGCTGCAAGAAGTTACCGGCCATTGGAATACCGCGGCGCATTGCAACTTCATTGGAAGTACAGCATACACCAGAAATTGTAATTCCCTTTGCGCCCATTTCTTTTGCATATGCAACCATTTCCGGGCTGTCTGCAACCTCGCAAATCATCTCAGAAAGACTTGGGTCATGTCCGTGAACAACGATGTTTACGTTTTCTTCTACCATAACACCAAGGTTTGCTTCTGTTTCGATTGGTTTTGGAGTTCCAAATAAAATATCAGAGAACTCTGTTCCCATCATGGAACCGCCCCATCCATCGGAAAGTCCGGCACGGATAGACTGTTTTACCAACGCTTCCGGCTTGGAAGAACATCCCATATGAGCCATATGTAAAGAACGGGAAACTTCTCTGTCGATTGCGTGGGGAGCCAGTTCATTTTCTTCCCACAGTTTCTGCTGTGATTCCGGAGCTCTCTTTAAGAATCTCTGTGTTCCGAACGGTTTACCGTATTCCATCAGTCCTTCCAGAGCCACTTCGTGTGCCAAATCATAAATATCTTTTCCTTCTGTTTCGATATCCCATTCTTTTGCAATACGAACCAGTTTTTCAGGGTCTTTTACTTTATAGCAGCCGTCAGCTGATGATTCATATAAGGTATGGCAGATTTCACGGCCATGGTCGGAATGGGTAGCGGAACCGCCTGCTGTAAATTTCAGGTAGTTACGTCCTACGATGCCGTGTACGTCACAGCCGCAGACTCCTCTTGGCGCTTTCTTTGTAATACGGCATGGTCCCATTGTACAGATACGGCAGCAAATGCCCTCTTCTCCGAATTTACAATGTGGTGTCTGATTTTTCACACGAGCCTGCCAGGAATCAGCGCCGACTTTTGCGCCTGTTTCCAGAAGTCTCGCAGTAGCAGCTTCAAATTCTTCTACTGTAGTTAATCTGAATTCACTCATGAATATCCTCCTTTTATTGTCGCCTCTTTTTCAAATCTTTTAAAGTGGCTTGCTTCGTTCAAGCAGGCGGATTCTGTACCCCTATCCGCCCCAGGGGGTTATCAGCTTTATAAAAAACCCTCTCTCCCCGGTGCATCTGCCCAGACAGAGAGGGCAAAAGCTTACGCTTTCCTTAAAGTCCCAGTTTATCAACAATTTCCCGCACTGCTTTTTTTACCGGAGAATCTTCCGGCAGTCTGACGGTAGGAGTTCCATCGCAGTCATATTCAAACACGGTTTCATCCTGAGGCACAACACCCAGAAGTTCCAACCCCTGCTTTTCTATTTCTTCTCTGGTTCCTTCGTTTAATACGCCGCCAGGTGCGCGGTTAATAATCAAACCAATTTTTTGAGGGTGCATATCGCACTCTTCAATCAGCCTGGCAATCCTTCCCACAGCCTGTACGCCTCTGCGTGAACAGTCACTGACCAAAATCGCCGTCTGCATGCTGGGCAGCACACCTCTGCTGATGTGTTCCATACCTGCCTCATTATCCACGATAATGTACGGATAATGTTTCTGAAGTTTTTGTAACTGCGCCTGTAAAAGTCCATTTACAAAACAATAGCAGCCTTTCCCCTGTGTACGTCCCATAACCAGCAAGTCGAAATCATCATCTTCTACCAGCGCATCATCAAACTTAAATTCCATATAATCCGCTTTGGTCATTCCTGCCGGAATCGGATTGTCCTTTGCCATTTCTGACCTGGCCACCTCTTCACGAACTTCTCCCAGCGTAGCTTCTACTTCTACGCCGAGAACTTCGTTCAGATTTGAGTTTGCATCTGCGTCTACTGCAAGAATCGGACCTTTTCCCTTTTCACCAAGATACTGAATGATAAGTCCGGTCAATGTTGTCTTACCTACGCCGCCTTTTCCGGCAACCGCAATTACATGCGCCATAAAGGGCACCTCCCAAATTCTATACTATACTTTCTCAAATTATACCAGTGTGCGAAGACCTGAACGGTCAATAATTTCAGATACGTCTTTCCATTTGTTCAGAGCGTACAGATGGATACCGTCAATACCGCATGCACGGTATTCATCAATCTGACGGATAGTGTATTCAATACCTGCTTCTCTGAATCTTTCTTTCTTGCCTTCTACATCTGCATCAAATGGGTCTTTCACGAATGGGTTCGGGAAAATCCAGTTTCTGGAGATGATTTCGCAAAGTTCACGCGGCATTACACATGCGTTGCGGGAAAGAGCCATGTTGATAGTAGCTGCCTGGTCTAAGATAGGCATGATACCAACATCTACAGGCATTGTGATTCCTGCACAGCGGATAGCGTCCAGCCAGTATTTGAACTGTTCCATATCCCAGCAAAGCTGTGTCATGATGTAGTCAGCGCCATTGTCCTGTTTCTGTTTCAGAACTGCAATGTCAGCTTCCAGGCTGCGGCAGGAAATGTGTCCTTCCGGTGAACCTGCTACTGCGATTTCGATTTTGTCACCGAATTCTTTGCGCACATATGCTACCAGGTCTGTTGCGTAAGCAAAGTCGCCGCCTGTACCTGTCCATCCGAAAGGAAGGTCACCGCGCAGAGCCAGCATGTGATCCACACCGTTGTCCAGGTAATTCTGCAGCTGTTCTTTGATTCCTTCGGCAGTGTTTCCGATACAGGTAAAGTGTGTTACCGGAATAGTTCCTGCGTCTTTAATCATCTGACAGACATCCATGTTCTTTCCTACGTTTGTACCGCCGGCGCCGTATGTACAGGAAATGTATTCAGGTTTGTACTTGCAAAGATGTTCGATTGTACCCGGAAGATTTTCCATTCCTTTGTCTGTTTTTGGTGGGAAAAGCTCAAAGGAAAGGAGCATTTTCTCTCTCATTGCATCTGATAATTTCATAATTTCTACCTCCGCATATTGTAATATATTATTTTAAGGTTTTACCCTTTAAAATCATTACTCGCAATCCAGCTTTACAAGGCTGTTTGCCAAATCTACCATCAGGATTTTCCCCTCAATCACCTTGGTGTCGCCCATAATATCCCGGAGTATTACTTTATCTCCGTCCACATCAATACGGCTTACCATTTTACAGATTACGGTATTGTCACTTTCTTTCTGAACAGTTGCAAGACACATATATTAAGCCTCCTTTAAATGTTCTTTTACCAGTGTCAAAGCCAGTCCCAGGCGCATGTTCCCTTTCTGGAAGTCTGCCACGCCTTCTTTGATTGTCTTTGCCGCATCCTCCATGCCCATCTTTTTCAGATTTTCAGCCATCTGATCCAATTCCTCTGCATGGTGTTCATTGTGAGACAGCATGTAATTCAGCAATGCCACAACTTCGTCTGTGCAGTTTCCGGAACAGCCTTCTTCACAGCTGCCGCAGTGCTCATGATTATGACCATGGTCGTGATGATGTTCATCTCCTCCATGAGGAATCACATTGCCATTTTCATCTTTAATTAAATGCATATTCCTATCCTTTCTGCGCCCGTTTTTTGGCTTTGGACGCAATGAATGACAATAATTTATCAATTATCCCCATTATACATGTTTTCCATATTTTTATCAAGATATTTTATGTTTTTTTCTGTGTCCAACCCGTAAATATTTTCAAAAATTTTCTCTTGACATCCTGCATTTTGTGCATTTCCCCAAAATCGGTTTTTCCTCTCCCGTTTTCTCTTTGTTTTGTCTGCCCTTCCTCTCCTTTGTATCTCAACCGTCATACGGCAGTTTTCACTCATTTCCCCACGGATTCTGTATATTTTTCGACAATCTTTTTTCATAAAGGAATTTAATAAAATTGTATCACATTTTTCATATTTTCGTGCTATACTAAACAGGAGTTTTTAAGGAGGTTTCGTTTATGTCTTTTGACAACCATGTAATTCAGTTAAACGATACGAAAGAAATGCCCATGCTTGGACTTGGGGTTTATAAGGCAACCGATGACGGAGAATTAAAACAGGCTGTCAGTTCTGCTGTAGCTTTGGGATACCGCTTAATCGACACGGCTTCTTTCTATAAGAACGAAGAGGGAGTTGGAAAAGCCATAAAAGCCCTGGACATTCCCCGCGAAGAATTATTTGTCACTACAAAAATCTGGAACACCGCACAGCGCATTGGAGATATTGAAGACAGTTTCAACCGGAGCCTGGAACGGCTGGGGCTGGACTATGTGGATTTATATATGATTCACTGGCCTGTGCCGGGGTGCTTCTGTGACACCTGGAAAACCATGGAAAAGCTCCAAGCTGCAGGAAAAATAAAATCCCTAGGTGTGTCTAACTTTTCTATACAGGATTTAGAATTTCTGATGTGCTTCCCGCCGTAAACCAGATAGAATTTCACCCCCTGTTCAATCACCCGGAACTGCTTGCTTACTGTCGGACAAACAGTATCGCCATGCAGGCCTACGCCCCTTTGGCAAGAGGCGCCTATCTGCAGAGTCCTCTGATGATAGAAATCGGCAAACGGTATCAGAAATCTCCGGCCCAGGTGGGCTTGCGCTGGCTCGTTCAGCAGGGAATTGCCGTTATCCCCAAATCCGTACATCCGGAACGCTTAAAGGAAAACAGTGAAATTTTCGATTTTTCTCTTTCCGAAGAAGAGATGACCGCTATTACTGCCATGGATGCCGGTCAGAGAGTTGCCGGAATCCCCGAGGATATGATTGCGTACATAAAATAAACCCTGCCCCGTTAAAATACACACCAGGATTTCTTCCCATATGTACTTTAACGGGGCAGAATTTTTATATTTCTATCCCTATTCCCAGGCGCTGTCCCAGGATTCTATTTTTTTGTCTCTTACCATAAGTTCTCTCACTGCTTCTGCAGGATTTTTCCCCTCAAACAGCACTTTGTTTACCTGATGGATAATCGGCATTTCCACCTGGTACTTCTGGGAGAGTTCCAGACCCGCCTTTGCAGAGTAAACGCCTTCTACCACCATGTTTACTTCCTCCATGGCTTCTTCCATGGTCTTCCCCTGTCCCATGAGAAAGCCGGCTTTCCGGTTGCGGCTGTGACGGCTGGCGCAGGTTACAATCAAATCCCCGATGCCGGACAACCCGTAAAAGGTATCGGCTCTGGCTCCCATGGCAATTCCCAGACGGGAAATTTCCGTAATTCCCCGGGTGATTAAAGCCGCCTTGGTGTTGTCGCCGTATCCCAGACCGTCTGCCGTTCCCGCTGCCAGGGCAATGACATTTTTCAAGGCTCCTCCCAGTTCAATGCCCAGAATATCCGGACTGATGTACACCCGAAAAACAGGATTCATAAAAATATTCTGCAGATATTCCGCAATTTCCCGTTTCTTCGCACCCACTACACAGGTGGTAGGCAGTCCCCGGCTCACTTCTTCCGCATGACTGGGTCCGGAGAGAACGCAGGCCTGGGCGCCGGGAATCTCCTCTTCTATCATATCAGTCAGCGTAGTGAGGGTATGCGCCTCAATGCCCTTTGCCACATTGACAATCAGCTGTCCCGGTTTGATATAAGGACACATTCGCCGCGCCGTACTTCGCACAGCTACAGAAGGTACAGCCAGCACCAGCACATCCTGACCCGTCAAAGCCTTCTCAAAATCAGCGGTAATTTCCAGTTCTTCCGGAAGGGCTACTCCCGGAAGTTTTGCCTCATGCTCCCGCTTATCCGCAAGTTCTTCTGCCTGCTCCTGTCTGTGTGACCACAGAATCGTTTCATGACCGTTTTGGGTCAGCAAGATGGCAAGGGCTGTTCCCCAGCTTCCTGCTCCAAGTACACTTACTTTAGCCAAAGCATTCACCTCTTTTTCCCAAAAAAGATTTTGTTTTCATTTCCGTGAAGCAGGCGCACAATATTCTGTCTGTGCCTCCAGTATGCCAAAAGCATAAGTCCTGCCGCTACAACATACATTTCGTAAAGCGCCCTCTGTGTACAGTCATAAGTTCCCATCTGCCCAAACACAATCAAAGCAATCACAAATCCCAGATATGCCAGCAAGGATCCCAGGGACACATAATGGGTCAGGAAAAACGCCCCGAAAAACAGCACCGCACAAACCAGAAACAGTCTCCAGTCAAGAGCCAGCAAAAGTCCCGCAGAAGCTGCAATTCCCTTTCCCCCTTTAAAGTTCAGATAAAAAGGAAAGTTATGTCCCAGGATACAACCTGCTCCCGCATACAGCTCCAGCAAAAGCAAATCACTGCCTCCGTGAGAGGCAAAAACCAGGCGGATAATCCAGATAGCAGCTACACACTTTAAACAGTCTCCCAGAAGAGTTAGCGCCCCCGCCTTCTTTCCCAGAGTCCGAAGGGCATTGGTGCTTCCCGCATTGCCACTGCCGTGCTCCCGGATATCAATCCCCTGCTTTTTTCCATAGATATAAGACGTCTGAAACAGTCCGCATACATATCCTACTGCCAGACAAATCATACGCACCAACATTTATTTATTCTCCTTCTTTGCGCTCGCGGATAATAAATTTCAGGGAAGTTCCTTTAAACCCAAAGGCTTCTCTGATTTTATTTTCCAGATATCTGGTATAAGAAAAATGCATCAATTCTTTGTCATTTACAAAAATAACAAAGGTCGGCGGTTTGACAGCTACCTGTGTGGTATAGAAGATTTTCAGGCGCTTTCCCTTGTCAGACGGCGGCTGCTGCATGGCAATGGCCTCTGTGACGATTTCGTTGAGCACACCGGTCTGGATACGCAGCGTCTGGTTCTCCAACACCATATCAATAGTTTCAAATAATTTTGGAATTCTCTGTCCTGTCTGGGCAGAAATAAACATAATTTCCGCATACGGCATATAGGAAAGAGTCTCCCGCACTTTATTTGTAAATTTATAGATAGTCTTGTCATTTTTCTCAATGGCATCCCATTTATTTACGGCAATGACTACACCTTTTCCTCTGTCATGGGCAATGCCGGCAATCTTTGCGTCCTGCTCTGTCACACCCTCTGTAGCGTCTATCATCATGACCACCACATCAGCCCGTTCGACAGCAGTTACAGTACGGATAATACTGTAACGCTCCAGTTCTTCCTTAATTTTGTTTTTCCGGCGAAGACCTGCCGTATCAATAAAGGTGTATTCTTTTCCATTATACTCTACCAGGGTATCAATGGCATCTCTGGTAGTACCGGCAATGTTGGAGACAATCACCCGGTCCTCTCCCAGAATTTTATTAATCAGAGAAGATTTTCCAACATTGGGTTTTCCCACTACGGCAATTTTCGGAATGTCGCTCTCCTCTTCTTCTCCTGCGTGCTCGTCAAAATGGGCCACTACTTTTTCCAGCATATCTCCCAGCCCCAGCATGGAAGCTGCGGAAATCGGCACTGGTTCTCCAATGCCCAGATTATAAAATTCATAAGTATCCATCATAAACTTCTGGAAACTGTCCACTTTATTGACTACCAGCACCACAGGTTTATTGCTTCTTCTGAGCATGTCTGCCACCTTGGCGTCTGCATCCACCAGTCCCTGTTTTACATCTGTCATAAAAATAATCACATCTGCGGTATCAATGGCAATCTGTGCCTGTTCCCGCATTTGAGATAAAATAACATCCTTGCTTTCCGGCTCAATACCGCCGGTATCTATCATGGTAAAAGCCTTGTCCAGCCAGGTCACTTCTGCATAAATCCGGTCTCTGGTCACACCGGGAGTATCCTTTACAATAGAAATCCTCTCTCCTGCCAGTGCATTAAACAGCGTGGATTTTCCTACATTAGGCCTGCCAACAATTGCTACTATCGGTTTGCTCATACATTTGTCTCCTTTTATGTGTTCTTTCTGTCTCCTGTTCCAAAACTGCGGCCACGAAATCTGCGCCTCTCTCTTCTACAATTTTTACAGGAACGCCTAATTCCTGCTCAATATCCCCTACGGTTTTATCATCCAGAAAAATCTCTTCCCCGCTTCTTAAAAGATTACAGGGCAAAAGCAGATACTCTCCCAGCTCTTTTCCCTTTAGCTGGGCCATAATATCCTGTCCCGTAAGAAGACCGGATACCGTAATTTTTTCTCCGAAAAAGTCATTTCGTATTTCATACCCTCTTATCTCCATTCCCGGATACTTTTTCTGAATCTCCCGGGAATACCGCACCATATAAGGGTAAGCCAGACGCCCTGTGGCAAAAGAAACCGTTCTCTGCCGTTCATCCCCGTCTCTCTCTTCCAACGCTTCCTGCACTTCTTCCTCCAGAAGTCTGAGCATACCCACACCGTTTTCCAGCTGCAGATATCCGTCATACCGGTCTGCCTGGGGCAGCTCCCTTTCTGCCAGCAGATACCACTCATCGCTGGCATGAACAAAGTGCAGTCCATACTGGGGGAAAAGCTTCGTCTGCCACGCTTCAATGGTATCTATTACCTGCTCTGCGTCTTTTTTTGTGAAGGGTTCTAAAGGATAGAGCCCCTCTCTGTACTTGCTCAGTCCCACAGGAACCACGGAAACACTCTTTAAATGGGGCAGATATTTCACAAGGTCCGAAATACTGCGTTCCAGTTCTTCCCCGTCATTTAATCCCCTGCACAGAACAATCTGTCCATTCATTTCAATACCTGCTTCAAAAAGCCGCTGCACTTTTGGAAAAATATCCCCCGCAAAGCGGTTGTGCAGCATTTTGCAGCGAAGCTGGGGATTGGTAGTCTGAAAAGAAATATTAATAGGGCCCAAATGATAGTGGATAATCCGGTCAATATCATGGTAGCTCATATTGGTCAGCGTCACATAATTCCCCTGAAGAAAAGACAGGCGGGAATCGTCATCTTTAAAATAGAGAGTTTCCCGCATACCCGGAGGCATCTGATCAATAAAGCAGAACACACACTTGTTTGTGCAGGAACGGTATTCGTCCATCAGACTGTTTTCAAATTCCAGTCCCAAATCCTCCTCAAACTCTTTCTCTACTTCCAGTTCCCATTCTTCTCCGTCTGGTTTGCGCACCAGAAGTTCTATATATTCGTCATTTACCAGGTAATGATAATCAAACACATCTTCTATGGTTTCCCCGTTAATGGAAAGCAGTTCATCTCCCGGCTGCAGTTCCAGTTCCCAGGCAATACTCCCTTCCTTTACCCGGCTGATTTTATGTCGGTAATCTTTCATTTTCTTCCTCCTGCAAATGCCCGTTATTTCTTATAATACCAACATTATGGAAAAAAAGCAATAAGTTTTCCTTGACGGTTGTACTTGTCGAATGTTATAACTTATTGTGTAATTGTGTTTCATTATATCAAATTATGTTAAAAAACCGAAAATGGAGGTCACTATGGTTAATATCAGTTTGCTGGAAAAATCCATTCCCGTAGCGCCTATTAAGATTGCAGCTTTGGAAAGCTGCTCTCATCTGGCCGCTCAGGTGGATGCTCATCTGGTACAGTTTCGTAAAGAATTAGATTCCCACAATCAGTCAGGTTTGAATTTCCGTGGGTACGCTGAGAACACCTTTTTAGTTGATTGCAAATGCCCGCGTTTTGGCTCCGGAGAAGCCAAGGGTGTGATTAATGAGTCCATCCGCGGTGCGGATATGTTCGTTATGGTAGACGTGTGCAACCACAGCTTAACTTACAATATGTGCGGTCATGTAAACCACATGTCACCGGACGACCATTATCAGGATTTAAAGAGAATTATCGCTACCGCAGCAGGAAAAGCTCACCGCATTAATGTGATTATGCCTTTCCTGTATGAGAGCCGTCAACACAAGAGAAGCAAAAGAGAATCTTTGGACTGCGCTCTGGCTCTGCAGGAACTGGTGGGTATGGGTGTGTCCAACATCATTACCTTTGACGCTCACGACCCTCGTATGCAGAACGCGATTCCGCTGTCCGGTTTTGACAACTTTATGCCTACTTACCAGTTCTTAAAGACATTATGCGCTTCTATTGAGGACTTTAAGATTGACAATGAACATCTGATGATTATCAGCCCGGATGAAGGCGCCATGCAAAGAGCCGTATACTTCTCCAATATTCTTGGAGTGGATATGGGTATGTTCTACAAACGCCGGGACTACTCCACTGTAGTAAACGGCAGAAACCCTATTGTTGCTCATGAATTCCTGGGTGATTCCGTGGAGGGCAAAGACGTCATTGTCATTGACGATATGATTTCCTCTGGTGAAAGCATGTTAGATGTGGCCAAAAAGTTGAAAGACCGCAAAGCAAGACGCGTCATTGTATGCACAACTTTTGGATTGTTCACTGACGGTCTGGATAAATTCGATGAATATTATGAAAACGAATATATTTACCGGGTTATTACCACCAATCTGAACTACCGGAATCCGGAACTTTTAAAACGTCCATATTATCTGGAAGCTGATATGAGCAAATATCTGGCAAGTATCATGGATATCTTAAACCATGACCTGTCTGTGGAAAAAGTCCGCAGCACCACTGATAAAATCAACCGTCTGTTAAACAGATACTAAAAAAGAAGGCCGATGGCCTTCTTTTTTTATGTATATTTTTTAGTTTACCTGATAAACATCAGCAGAACTTCTTCCAAACTGCAAAGCCTCTTCATGGCTGTTGAAGAAAATATCCACATGTCCGTATGGAACTCCCCTGTCCTCCACGGTATATACGTTGCCGTTAATTAACAGCTTGGTTCCAAATGGAACGCCTCCCATGGCAATAGTCCTTCCCTGTACCGGTGTAGTTCCGCTGGCTGTCAGTCCGCTGGAATGACCTCCGCACTTTTCACAGTTACAATAGGCTGTCAGTGTAAATCTTCCCAGATATTTTCCCTGGGAATTGACCTGCTGAGACTCGCTTGGGCTGTCTTCCTGCTGGGAAGGCGGTGTGGTGTCTGCATTCTGCTGAGACTGAGAATTCTGATTCTGACTGCTACCCTGAGATTCCGGTGCACTTGGCTGTGCTGTCTCTTGTGAGGTACCGGAATTATTCTGGGATGAAGCAGAATTCTGTTCCTGCCTTTCGGCCAGAATCTGTGAAGCCTCCTCATCTTTCTGCTGCTTAATCAGATTATCAATGGTATCTTTCTGACTTTCAATTTTACTGAGCAGTACTTTGGCACTGGTCTGTTCTGCAGAAATCTGGCTTTCGTAGGTCTCAATCTGACCTCTGGTACTTTTTACCACAGCTGTAATTTCATCCTGCTTGTCCAAACTTTCCTGTTTCAGGGTTTCCAGTTGTTCCTGTTCCTTTTTAATGCTTTCCTCTTTATCCTTGATTTCTTCTGTGGTTTCCTTGTACTCTTCCAGCATCTTGCGGTCATACTTCGTCATTTCCGTCATATTTTCCGCCTGACTTAAAAAGTCTGTAAAACTGTCAGCTTCCAACAGAAGTGTCATATAGGAATTGTCTGAGTTTTCATACATGTACTGGATACGAAGCTTCATGCTGTCATACTGCTCTTTTTCTTTTTCCTGAGCCTTTGCCAGTTCCTTCTCAAGTTTTTCCAGTTCTGTCTGTTTCTCCTCTGACTGAGTCTGAATCTCCTGTAAATTCTCCCCTAATTCACTAAGCTGTTGATTCAACTCTTTCAAGTACCCTTCTAAATCGTTTTTCTTGGATTCCAAGCTGTCGATTCTCCCCTGGGCATCGTCTAACTGTTTCTGGTTTTCCTGCTGCGTATTCTGTGCTGCTGAAATCTTTTTTTGAGTAGCAGAACCGTAACAAGGGGCCGCAACCAGGCTGGTCGCTAACAGACCCAAAAGCAGGCTTGTACTTGTTTTTTTCTTCATATAATCAAAGCTCCTTTTCACTAACAGAATTGATTATAACATAAAAATCCAAAAAAGAACAGCATTTTTTTAACTTTTCGTAACATTTATGTAATACTACCTTATCTGACCTGTAAATTTTATGCACTTATCCTATTGATTTTTTATTCCCAGAAAGGCGCAGAGGTTTCCTCTTTTTCCCTTGCTGGCCCGATGTGAAAACAGAAGTTCTGAATTGCAGCAGGTACAAAGGCCAGGAAAACTCAGATTTTCGGGGCGTATCCCTGCCTCTGTCAGCACAAGTTCATTGGCACGCCACAGATTCAGCTGGTATTTTCCATTCTCTTTTTTGTAAAGCAGAGTTTTGTCCTCCCGGTAAGGGGCAAATTCTGTCTGAAACTGTTCCGCCACATCCTCGCTGACCTCATAACACTTCTGACAGATAGAAGGGCCTATGGCCGCATATACGTTTTCCGGTTTGGTGCCGTACCGCTTCTCCATAACCTCCAGCGTCCTTGCTCCCATACGGCCCACAGTACCCCTCCATCCGGAATGAGACAGCCCTGCGGCACGGTTTACCGGGTCTATAAAAAACAAAGGAACACAGTCCGCATAAAAAGTAGCCAGCGTCACTCCCGGCACATTCGTAACCAGTCCGTCTACCTCTTGATAATCTTTTGGCCTTGTCACTCCTTTTCCCCGGTCTTCCTCCGTTACCACTCGTACCCTGGTGGTATGAGTCTGGTCTGCACACACAATGCTGTCCACAGAAAAGCCAATGGCGTCTGCCATTCTCCGGTAATTCTCTCTCACATCCTCTTCCCTGTCTCCTCTGGTAAAACTAAGGTTCATAGAGGAATAAATCCCTTTGCTCACCCCTCCCTTTCTGGTAGAAAAACCATGATAAAATCCCGGCAGATCCGAAAAAGCCGGATAAGTCAAAAAAGGAACGCCGTTTTTTTCTTTTAATTCCATACTTCTATCCTCTGAATTCAAATGCATTTTTTATGAGTGTTATCTCTATGGGTGTTATCCCCACCACATCAAAGCGGCAGGGTGTCTCTGTACCATATCCGTGTCTGGCGAGATAATACAGGGCTGTTCTGGATATCCGCTGCTGTTTCCGAAAATCCACTGCAGAAAGGCCGTCTCCCCATCTGGCTGTACCACGGTATTTCACTTCTACAAAGCACAGATAACAGCCCTCTTTGGCTATAATATCGATTTCTCCCTGCCTGCAGCTAAAATTCCGGCACAAAATCCGGTACCCCTGGTCTTTCAGATACCGGACAGCCTCTTCTTCATACTGAAATCCCAGCGCTCTTTTGGAGCCCTTCTCTTTTTCTCCTGTCATTTTTCTTCTCCCAGCACATTATGGATAAAAGAACGCCTGTGAATGGGTGTGGGACCGTATTTTTGAATGGCCTGTATATGTGCTTGGGAACCATAGCCCTTATTGGAGGCAAAACCATACTGAGGCATGATTTTATCATATTCCCGCATAAGCCGGTCTCTGGTAACCTTTGCCACAATGCTGGCCGCTGCTATGGAGATACTTTTTGCATCCCCCTTGATAATAGGCACCTGGGGAATGTCAATTCCGGGAATGGTCACTGCGTCATTTAAGAGAATCTGAGGCTCTACAGGCAGCTTCGACACAGCTTCCCTCATGGCTTCGTAGGTTGCCTGAAGAATATTGATTTCGTCAATTCTGGCAGGCGAAGCATATCCCACCTCTGCAGCTACTGCCTTCTCCAGAATCTCTTCATACAGTTCTTCTCTTTTCTTCTCAGACAGTTGTTTGGAATCATTGATATAGAGAATCCGGCAGTCCCTGGGCAAAATGACTGCGCCTGCCACCACAGGACCTGCAAAAGGCCCTCTTCCCACTTCGTCAATACCGCAGACATATCCCAGACGACCATACTGTTCTTCATACTCTCTCATAACTTCTATACGCTGTTTTTCCTGCTCCAGACGCTCCAGATGCTTTTTCGCCTGCTGCAGAAGGCTCTGGACCCCTTTCCGTCCGTCTTCCTGATAAAGAGCGCAAAACGCCGGGAATTCCTCCTCCGGCGCTCTTTTCAGTTCTTCTTTTATTTCCTGAATACTTTTCATTTCCTTTTTCCCTCTACTGCTCTGGTCTTTCCAAAGTGATTCGTCCAATTTTTCCGTTTCGGAACTCTTCCAGAAATATATTGGCAGCTTTAACATAATCCAGTTCATTTCCCTTCTGAATACACTTCCGATTCTCTGCAATCTGTGTCAGCATGGATAAGCGGTCATCAGATTCTGTAAGTTCATATCTCTTCTCCAAAAGCCCTTCGTAAAATTCATGAAGACAGCCGAGAAGCTCCAGAGAAAGTTCTTCCAGGTTCAAAATTTCATCCTTTATAGAACCCACCATAGCCAGCTTGGCACCTACGCTCTGGTCTTCAAACTTAGGCCAGAGAATTCCGGGCGTATCCAGAAGCTCCACATTTTTATTAATGCGAATCCACTGTTTTCCTTTGGTAACCCCTGGTTTATTTCCGGTTTTTGTGCAGGCTTTTCCTGCAAAAGCATTGATAAACGTAGATTTTCCCACGTTTGGGATTCCCACTACCATCGCCCGGACAGGACGGTTTTTAATGCCTCGTTTCCGGTCTCTCTCAAGCTTTTCCTGACAGGATTCCATAATCACAGGCAGAACATTTTTAATACCTGCACCACTTTTTGCATTGAGCTTTACCGTGTAATACCCCTTCTCCTGAAAATACTGAGCCCACTTTTCGTTTTCTCTTTCGTCCGCTAAATCCGCCTTATTTAAAAGTATGAGTCTTGCCTTATTTTTCCCCAGCTCATCAATATCAGGATTCCTGCTGGAAAGGGGGATTCTTGCATCCACCACCTCAATAATCAAATCTATCATCTTAATATTTTC
>DXFK01000152.1 GCA_019114495.1 Candidatus Blautia stercoravium | reverse complement strand
TTCCCATATGATCTCCGCCATATTTGGGGGACTGTACTGCTCATTCTCATCAAAAATTTCTTCCAGCAAATTCAGATTTTCATCGGAATGTTCGATTTCTCTTGCGTATTGATATGCAATCTGGACGACGTCAGAAAAGGTCAGTTTCTCCCCTCTCTCCATCCATTTTGCAAAACAGAGTTCATCTATCCAGAGTGCACTGAATACAGCCAGAACCATTTTCGTATACACCATATCATCGTAAACAGCACCGCAGAAATAGGTATAAACGAAGAATACAAGAATCTGTTCCTGGTAAATTTCCCAGTCTTCTCTTCCATTTTCTCCTATATCCTGCAGAAATTTTTCTCGCTTTTCCTGATAAAAACTCTTCCCTCTTTTGTATAATTCCTTTTCCAGACGGGACAGATTTTCCTTCCATTCCTGCCGCAATACTTCTAAACTCTGCAAATCTTTCAGCATATTTTGCATACTGTCAAAGCGAAATGCAGAACTTTTTTCAGCTCTTCTATCTTTTATTTCTTTTTCTGCCCTCCCCAGTTCTACCGCAAAATCTATTTCAAAAAGTCTCCCCTCATCTAAAGCTTTTTGAAAAAATTCTGTTATCTGCATACATAAAAAGATTCGCTTTCTGATGCTGTAATTCCGATTTTGAAGAATTTGAAAAAGATATATTCTCATTTCTTCCAGCTTTCCAAAAAGCAGAAAATCAAAATCTTCATAATCCTCTTCTATTTCTTCCAGATCATCTTCTTCCTCCAAAAATTCCACTCTGGATTTACACCCCAGAATCATTTCTGCAGCCACGGGACAAGAAAGCGACAGGGAAAATTCCCGCAAATTTTCAAATTCCTCTGTATGCCTTGGATACTGCCTGCAGGTTTCGCACAGCGCAGACGGGCCCAGTTCCTGATAGACGTCACATAAATTCTTTTCATTCAAAAAGCTGCAGCGTTTTTGGTACTGCTCAAAGGCGCCCACAGACCAGTCAATGGAATTCAGAAGACGGATACCGAAATCCCCCTTCACCTGACTGTAGGTGTCCAGGGATTCCTCATCTATGAATATCTGCCAGCCTGCACAGCAGGTATCGGGACACTGGTCAGCCGTGCAGACAAAATCCTGATAATAGTGGGGTTTTCTGTAATACATTGCGAAATGTTCCTTTCTGCTTTTCTTGTGGTATTCCTAAAAAAAGAATACCACCGCCTCACCTCTTTTTCAAGTTTCTTCACATATTCCTTAATAATTTTCTTCCTGTCTTTCTCTTCTCAGCACATACATGTGATCCAGCGGTCCGCTGCCCTTTCCCAGATTCAACTGTTCCCATAACGCCCCTGTAATGTATGCCTTTGCCCTTCTGACACTCTCTGGTACATCGAAACCAGCCGCCAGATTACAGGCTATGGCAGAAGACAGGGTACACCCGGTTCCATGTGTATTGGGATTCTCCACTTTTTCTCCGGAATACCAGATAAATTTCCCATCGATATACAGCAAATCATCTGCCCTATCGTTCAAATGTCCTCCTTTTAAAAGCACCGCACCTTTTATGCCGTTTCCTATAATTTGCGCTGCTTTTTCCATATTCTCTTCCGTCTTGATGTTCATTCCTGTCAAAATTTCCGCCTCTAAAAGATTGGGCGTCACCACATCAGCCAGCGGAAACAGCTCTGCTTTTATTGCTTTCTCTGCCTCTTTTTGCATAAGAGTTCCCCCACTGGTGGCTGACATAACCGGGTCTACCACAATATTTTTGGCTTCATATCCCCGCAGTTTTTCTGCAATGGCATGAATAATCTGGCTGTCCGAAACCATACCGATTTTCACAGCATCTGGACAAATATCCTGAAAAACACAATCAAGCTGCTTTGCCACAAATTCCGGCGGTACGCTCTGAATCCCATAAACCCCTGTAGTGTTTTGTGCAGTCAGCGCAGTAATGGCTGTCATGGCATACAGACCATGAGCGGCAATGGTTTTTATGTCTGCCTGGATACCTGCCCCGCCGCTGGAATCTGAACCCGCAATACTGAGAACTTTTTTCATACTCCTTCCGGTCATTTCTTCTGAAAGCTCCCGCAGCCGCCTGCAGGCTTCTTTTATATTTTTCTGCCCGTAAATCCCGGAAATCACAGCAACACCGGAAACGCCGCTACCCTTTAATTCTTTCAGGTTGCTTTCCTTCACACCTCCAATCGCCACTACGGGAATAGAAACCGCCCGGCAAATGGTCCGCAGTTCTTCTCTTGTAATGGGCTTTGCGTCTTTCTTGGTAGAAGTGCCAAATACAGCACCCACACCCAGATAGTCTGCCCCCAGGGCTTCTGCCTTTTTTGCGTCTTCCACTGTCCGGCAGGACACACCGATTATCTTGTCCGGCCCCAGTATTTTTCTGGCCTCCCGAATGCCCATATCTTTCTGTCCTATGTGAACGCCGTCTGCCTGCGCTTTTCTGGCGATTTCCACATTGTCATTAATCACAAAGGGAACTTTGTATTTTGCCGCTAACTGCCGGATTTCTACGGCCTCTTTGAAAAATTCTTCTTCTGCTAAATGTTTTTCCCTCAGCTGTAAAAAGGTAATTCCTCCTTCCAAAGATTCTTCCACTTGCTCTTTGAAAGTCTTTTCTCCCACCCAGGTTCTGTCTGTCACTGCATAAAGCTGCATATCTTCTTTTTTACATTTCATGTCTTTTTTCCTTTCTTTTGGGGACGTAAAAACCGGGAAACGTCAGCACGTCTCCCGGTTTTCACATCTCCCTACGCTGGCATTACCCATATCAGGTTAAAGGGTCGAAGTTTGAGTACTTCCTCTCAGCCCGCTCACGGGCTCCCCTGACTGCATATGAAATTGTATCAGGTGTTTTCCAGCTTTTCCGTCCACTCTTTTTCCTTAAAGCCGGGAAGCGCAAAATCTTCGCCCACCAGAACGGGACGCTTTACCAGCATACCGTCTGTGGCCAGAAGTTCCAACTGTTCTTCTTCTGTCATGGAAGGCAGTTTATCTTTTAAATGAAGTTCTTTGTACTTATTCCCGCTGGTATTGAAAAATCTCTTTAAAGGAAGTCCGCTTTTTTTATACCATTCCCTTAATTCTTCCTTGGAAGGTCTGTCCTCCACAATATGGCGCTCTGAAAATTCCGGATTTCTCTCTTTCAGCCATTTTTTCGCTTTCTGGCAGGTGGTACATTTTGGATATTCCACGAATAATAACATAATTTTAATCCTTATAATCTCTCTGCATTAGATGCCATGAATTTGTACTCAGCTACAGAACGGTCAAAGCCTTTGATGTGGTCAAAGAGCCAGTCCACAACATTTTTCTGTACCTGTGCAACAAAGGCTTCTGTAGGACCTTCTTCCTCTTCCAGCATTTCCTGTAATTCTTTTACTGCCTGCTTGAACTCTACATGTTTTTCCTTGTGTTCTTTGATTCCCGGATATTCCATTTCTTCCTGCAGCTTCTCCTCTGCATTAAAATGAAACTCTGTATAGTCCAACAGATAATCCAGCATTTTTACTGCTTTGATTTTGCCCTGTCCGTCTTCACAGCTTTCCAGAAGCTGGTTAATTCTGCCAATCAACTCTTTATGCTGAGAATCTATCATCTCATTTCCCGTTACTAATGTTTCATCAAATTCTGCTCTCATAGTTTTAATCCTCCTCTGTGATTAGCTATAGTGTATCACATTTTTTCCGGTTTTCCAATCTAAATTTCCTTTTCCAGAATCACTTTCTGACACTGCAGCCCATAATTTCTGTAAAATTCCAACACCGATTGATTGAAATTCCACACTGTCAGTTCCATTTTAAAAATATTTCTGTGTCTGGCTTCATAAGCAGCAGTTTTCCGATACCCCGGTTTCTATATTTTTCGTCGACGCAAATTGCTTCCACATAGGCTCTCTGCCTTTTTCTGGTAATACTGCCGTCTCCGGCTGTGTGGTACTTTATCTGACACATCCCCACCAGTTTCCCGCATACGCTGGCTGCCAAAAACAGATTTTCCGGGTCAGCCATGTCTTCTGCAAACTGTTCCGGTGTATAAAAATGCTGTGCATCTTTATAAATATC
>DXFK01000151.1 GCA_019114495.1 Candidatus Blautia stercoravium | reverse complement strand
ATGTGGACAATATTAATGATATTGAGCCTTACAAGGGAAAGAGTCTTTATGTCACCAGAGATTTTGCAATTACTTCTACTAGTTCTTTCATTACAAACTACCTCCCGGATTATTCTTCGATACCAGCCAGTTTGAAGATTTTAGCAACAACCTCTGTTGGCTGAGCACCATTTGCAAGCCATTTTTTAGCTGCTTCTTCGTCTACTTTGTATACGCTTGGTTCCTGAGTTGGGTCATATGTTCCAATCTCTTCGATGAATCTTCCGTCTCTTGGGGATTTGGAATCTGCAACAATGATTCTATAGAAAGGAGCTTTCTTCTGTCCCATTCTTCTTAATCTGATTTTTACTGCCATTTCTTTTCACCTCCTGGTTTTTTCATAAAATTTCATATATGTTAAAAGGGAAGTTTGAATTTTCCTCTTTTACCACCTTTGCCGCCCATCAGTCCGGGCATCTGTTTCATCATTTTCTTGGCTTGTTCAAATTGTTTGACCATACGGTTGACTTCCGCCACATCCACACCTGCTCCTTTGGCAATCCGGTTCTTTCTGGAAGGGCTTAAAATTTCGGGATGAGAACGTTCTCTTGGGGTCATGGACAGGATAATTGCTTCTTTTCTCGCCATATCCTTTTCATCTACCATGCTGTCAATATCCTTAATCTGGGAACCCACACCCGGAAGCATATTCAGCACGCTGGACAAACCGCCCATGTTTTTCATCTGGTTCATGCTTTCCAGATAATCGTCGAATCCGAAGGAATTTTTGCGGAACTTCTGTTCCATTTCTTTGGCTTTCTCTTCATCAAGATTGGCCTGTACCTTTTCAATCAGGCTCATGACATCTCCCATACCTAAAATACGGGACGCCATACGTTCGG
Source organism: Candidatus Blautia stercoravium (assembly GCA_019114495.1). Classification (GTDB taxonomy): domain Bacteria; phylum Bacillota; class Clostridia; order Lachnospirales; family Lachnospiraceae; genus Blautia; species Blautia stercoravium. Next base: position 8,202 of record DXFK01000151.1, on the reverse strand, counting down.
GATAAAACTGTTCCAAATCAGACAGCTTCTCGCCCATACCCACATATAAAATCGGCTTTCCGCTGATAGCCTTAATGGAAAGCGCTGCACCGCCTCGGGTGTCACCATCCATCTTTGTCAGAATGACACCGTCGATTCCGACTTTTTCTCCAAAGGTCTCCGCCACATTCACTGCATCCTGTCCAGTCATGGCATCTACCACCAGAATGGTTTGGTCTACGGCAATGGCTTCTTTGATCTGTGCAAGCTCCTTCATCATATCTTCATCAATATGAAGGCGTCCTGCTGTATCCAGAATCAGTACATTGTACTTTTCGTTTTTCGCATGCTCATAAGCTGCTTTTGCAATATCCACCGGGCTGTTTTTATCTCCCATGGAGAAGACTTCCACACCCTGTTTTTCTCCGTTTACCTGCAACTGTTTGATTGCAGCCGGACGATAGATATCGCAGGCAGCCAAAAGGGGCTTTCTTCCTTTGGATTTCAGCTTTCCTGCCAGCTTTGCAGTGGTTGTGGTCTTACCGGCACCCTGAAGTCCCACCATCATCAGAATGGTCACTTCATTGCCGGGCTTTAAGGCTATTTCTGTTGTTTCACTTCCCATTAAGCGGACAAGCTCTTCATTTACAATCTTAATTACCATCTGTCCCGGATTCAGACCTGACATAACATCCTGTCCGATAGCACGCTCCTGCACAGCCTTCATAAACTGCTTTACTACCTTGAAGCTGACGTCCGCTTCCAAAAGCGCCATCTTTACTTCTTTTAAGGCAGCCTTTACATCGGCTTCGGTCAAACGGCCTTTTTTTCTTAAATTCTTAAATACATTCTGAAGTTTGTCTGTTAAGCTCTCAAATGCCATCTGTTATAACTCCTCTAAGATTTCCTGAGAAATACTTTCCACCTGGGAAACCAGTTCCTGTCTGCTAAGATTTTCACATTCTCTGCTCAGCTTGTGAATACGATGGACCTTTTCTTTAATATTCACAAACTTTTCTACCAGATGCAGCTTTGCTTCGTAATCCTGCAAAGCCTTGTTGCAGCGCTTGATATTATCATGCACGCCCTGCCGGCTGATACCCAGCTCGTCGGCCACTTCACTTAAGGAGTAGTCATTTAAAATCACATCTTCGTAGATTCTTCTCTGGTGAGCTGTCAACAGCTCTCCGTAGAAATCATACAGCAAAGTCTGTTCTACAAATTTTTCCATTCGCAATCACCTTGGTTATCATACAACAGGATTTCACGGCTGTCAAGTATTTTTTCTTGACAATTTTATATTATCTATTTTTTCCTTGCACACATCTTCCTCATGTGTTTATATAGTAACAGAACACAGTTTTTACAGAAAGGATTTTACCATGAAAAAAGCAGTCGGAATCATAGCGGAATATAACCCTTTCCATAAAGGACATGCCTATCAGATAGAAAAAGCCAAAGAACTGACCGGGGCGGACTATGCTGTAGTCGTTTTAAGCGGTAATTTCGTCCAGAGGGGCACTCCTGCTATTTTTTCCAAACATTTGCGGACAAAAATGGCACTTCTGGGAGGGGCTGACGTGGTACTGGAACTGCCCTCTTATTACGCCTCAGCCAGTGCAGAATATTTTGCCAAAGGCAGCGTGGGAATTTTAAGTGCTTTACATTGTATAGATTTTCTCTGCTTTGGCAGCGAAAGCGGAGAACTCTCTCCCTGTATGGCTACAGCTGAAATTTTGTCGAAAGAACCGGAAGAATTTCAGATTTCTTTAAAAGAAAATTTGAGAAAAGGCCTCTCTTTCCCCTTAGCTCGCAAAGCTGCGCTCTTAGAATACGGCGCAAAATTCCTTTCCGGACCATGGAACACCGAATTTTTAGATACGCCAAACAACATTCTGGGAATCGAATACTGCAAAGCGCTGCTTTCACTAAAAAGCCCTATACGCCCGGTAACACTGAAACGGGAAGGCAGTTCCTATCACGCCGAAGAACTGGAAAACAGCTATCCCAGCGCCTCCGCTGTCCGCAGAAGTCTTCTCCAATTACAGGATATGGATTCCAGAGAATTTCCCCAGGCTCTTTTATCACTTTTCACCCAGACACAGCCGGAAAGGGTGGCCTCTCTGACCCATAATCTGACAAAAGAAGACATGATGACAGAGGACGATTTCTCCCTGCTGCTGAAATACAAACTGATGTGCAGTACCCCTGACCGTCTTTGTCAGTATGCCCATATGTCCCCGGAACTGGCTAAGCGAATCTGCAACCGTTTGAATGAATTTATGTCCTTTTCCCAGTTTGCAGGACTTTTAAAAACAAAGGAACTGACCCGTACCAGAATTAACCGCGCCCTGCTCCATACGCTCTTAGAAATTCCGGCAGATCTGCCTTCCCATACTCCCGGTTATGTGCGGCTGCTTGGCTTTCAAAAGAAAAGCTCCGAATTTCTCCGGCTTTTGCAGAATAACAGTACCATTCCTGTGCTCACAAAAGCCGCGGACTACAAAAAACGGCTGTCCCAGGAAGAAATTTCTGCTTTTGAGACAGATATTTTTGTCTCCAACCTCTATCAGTCCGTGCTGAATATAAAAAAACAGACCGCCTTTGTCCATGACTTGCAAAAGCCGCCTGTTCTTTTGTGAGCAACTTTTTTCTTTATACCTCCTGTGTCCCGGAAATTCTGCAGATTTTCTTTCGGTCTGCAGGAAGCAGATTCTGATAGCGGTAAACGCTGAGCAGAAGTCCCAGAACCGCATAAGATACCAGAAGGTTTGAGCCGCCGTAAGAAATAAAGGGCAGAAAACTGTTTGTTACAGGTAAAAATCCTGTAGATTCTCCTATGTAAAAAAGTGTCATAAAAAGGAAAAATAATGCGCCTGCATAGCCAATTATCATTCCCAGCTGGTTTTTCTGTTTCTTTGCTACATGCAGTCCTTTCATGGCCAGAACCAGCACCATAGCAACCACAACCACAGCGGCTATGACACCATAACTGGTGCTTAAAAACTGAACCACGTCATATCTGCCATTTTCTCTTATCACTTCTGTTGAAGCTTCAGAAATGTGTCCCAGTCGTCCAAGATAATACTGTATTCTGTCTATCTGATAAGGGGCAAACCAATGAAGTTTCACACCCAGCACTGCAACTCCTGCAGGCAGCGCCAGCGTTGTTCCCCAGAACATTCCTAAAAAAACTCCCCTTTTCACCTGAAACCAGCCTTTCCATACCGCATAGCTCAAGAGAACCCCCTCCACCAGAAACAAAAATCCGGCTTGAAAAAGCTGTGACATACAGTAAGCCAGAAAGGCCGGAAGCAGCAGCCACAGAAGACATTTGCCAATTCCCCTTATTCCCTGTCCATAATAGTGATATAAAATTCCTCCATAAAGAGGAATCGCCAGATACAAAATGGAAGATATGGAAAAAGTTCCGATTCCAGGAAGCGTTACCCAGCTATTGATACCATTCACAGACACAGGGGAAAACTCTGCCTGCAGGAAAAGGAAAAGTCCGCCCAGTCCTGCCAGGAATTTTGCATATTTTCCCAGAAAACTGTAGTCCAGGCGGTATACGCCCAGCATCAGGCCAAAGCCCAGCACCACATGAAAAATATAGCGGATCATGTGGCTGTTTCCCAAAGTTCCATCGCTTTTTCCAATCACGGTCTGAATCACAATTCCCAGAAAACTGATAAACCCTATGAGGATAATCATAGACCAACACATCTGTGGTCTGTGAAGGGCATCCAGAGAAATTCCGGTTTCTACAGGGCTTCCCATATCCTCTACCGCCATTTTCACTGCCTCGTCCCTGTCCATGCCTTCCAGAAGATTGTCTGAAATCTGCTCTTCCAAATGTCCCCGCAGTTCTTCTTCCACCATTTTTCGGGCCTGTTTGCAGCGTATCTGCTCCAGTACTTTCTGTAAATATTCTTCCATTTGTCACCCCTCCAATCCCAAAACACTGGTTACCGCTCCCGCATATTCCCGCCACTCCGCCTCTTTCTCGGAAAGCATTCTGCGGCCTTCTCTGGTAATGCTGTAATATTTCCGCATTTTCCCCTGGATTTCCTGCTCATAAGCTTGCAGAAGCTTCTTCTCCTCCATGGTGTGCAGCAAAGGATAAAGTGTTCCCGCTTTCAGCTCAAAAACATTTTGAGAGCGCTGCCGTAATGTTGAAATCATTTCATACCCATACATATCTTTTTCCGACAGCAGCTTTAAAAGCAGCATCGTCATACTGCCGGAAACCATTGTTTTACTGATTGCCATTTTGTGCCTCCTTGTGTCAAACATTTCCAGACAAAAATATACTATATAGTTAGTCGATATATCGACTAACTATATAGTATATCGTTCCTCTATATATGTCAAGGATTTTTATTCCCATTCTTCACTGCGAAGAATATCCCGTATCGTCTGCATGGACACATCCACCGAAGCAATTTCATCGGCGCACCGTTTCAATTCCTGCTGGATAGTGGTTTCATGATTGATGTTTTTCTTATATTTCATCTGGTGTTCCAGCACAGCCCAGAAATCAATGGCAATGGTGCGAAGCTGTATTTCCGCCGTGATTCCCTCCAGGTGTTTGTCCGTAAATGCAACCAGAAGATGAAGACTGCGGTAACCGTTTGGTTTGGGATAGGCAATGTAATCCTTCTCCCCTATTATGCGGATTTCACTCCTGTCGCAAAGCCACCGGGACAGACGGTAAACCTCCTCTACAAAGGAACAGATAACCCGGACTCCGATGGCATCGTGGGTATTTTTCAGTGCAGAAACGCTGTCTGTAGGGACGCCTTTTTTCTTCAGCTTTTCTATCATGCTTTCCGGTTCTTTTAACCGGGAATTTACATACAATACCGGCTGAATCCCGTCTCTTGTCTCCTTTACCGGATATTCTTTCAATAACTCCTGCAGACATCTTTCCCCTTGCTCTAAAAGAGGCAGTGAATTTTTGTAATATTTTTCCAGAGTCAATGTATACATCTCCTATTGCATAAGGGAATTAATCAAATCCGTTACCTGTGAAATAGGAATGGCATAACCAATACCCTCCACATCTGTAGAAGAAATTTTTGCCGTATTGATTCCCACCAATTCTCCATTCATATTCAGCAGAGCCCCTCCGCTGTTTCCCGGATTGATAGCCGCATCGGTCTGAATATAACTAACAGCCGTCTCCTGACTGCTGTCAGAAGTGTAAGCCGTATCTTTTCTCTCATTTTCACTGGTGCTGTCGCTGCTGATACTCCGATTTACGGCGCTGACTACACCTGTAGTAACGGACTGTCCGTATCCCAGGGCATTTCCGATGGCAACCACCTGTTCACCCACCTGCAGGTCGTCAGAATCACCGATTTTCACAACTGAAATCTGTGAAATCGTATCCTGAGACAAATCGGAAACAGAAACCTTAATCACTGCCAAATCTGTATTTTCATCATAACCGCATAGCTGTGCTTCATATGTCTCATCATCTGCAAATGTAACCGACAGTGTCGTAGCTCCCTCCACCACATGATAATTGGTCACCATATAATAATCCGAATCATCGGCATAAATAATAATACCGGAACCGCAGCTGGCTGTTTCTTCCACCTGGGACTGGGAAGGACTTCCGCCTCTTCCTTCAAAACGCCCAAAATAATTTTCCACCTCCTGCACCGATATATTCGTAACAGAGACTACGGAAGGAAGTCCCTCTGCTGCAATGTCGGAAACACTGAGATGATCTGCGTCCAGAGCGCTGGCTGTGGAAACAGTCTGCAGAGCCGAGGAAGCCGTATTCTGGTTTTGCGCGGTCTGTGTACTGCTGCTTTTTACAGTCTCCAGCCCATAGTTTATCCCATAACAGGTTCCGCCCGCCACTGCCCCGAAAAGAGCTGCGCTTAAAACCAGGGAAGTTACCTTTTTCTGAAGTTTTTTTCTTCTGCGCCGCCGCTTATATCCGGCGCTCTTTGAGAAATTTGTGGTTTTTTCTGTGTATTCTTTATATTTTGGCATATATTTGTCCTCCTGCTTTTGTTTTCTATTGATTATGAATCCATAATAAGCCGGAGACCTTAAGTGAACTTTAAAGAATACTTTAAATCAACTTAAAAATTTTCCAATACTATGCCACTGGAAAAGAAATGCTGATCAATAAGGACTTTTCGTCCTTTGTCACTGCCGCAATTTTCCCTTTATGAGCTTCCACTGTAGCTGCCGCAATGGAGAGCCCCAGACCATACCCTCCGGTCTGGGAATTCCGGGAACTGTCTGTACGGTAAAAACGGTCAAACAAATGCTGGGTGTGCTCTTTGGAAATAAAATCTGTGGTATTGAATACAGATAGCCTAACCCGCCTTTTCTGCTTTTCCAGCGTCACCACAATTTCTCCGTTCTTGCCGGAGTACTTAACAGCATTGTCCAACAAAATGGTTGCCAGACGGCGGATGGCCTTCTCGTCTCCCCGCATGGAAATCATAGGCGCAATGTTTCCGGTAAGATTTTTATGCTGGGTCTTTGCCAGGGCCTGAAAGGTTCCCAAAGTTTCCTCCACCACATCAGAAAGAGGAAAGTCCACCATCAGCTCCCGGGTCTGCTCCTCTTCCATACGGGACAGCACAATCAGATTGTTCGTCAAATCTGCCAGACGCTTTGTCTGATTCTGAATGTCACTGAGCCATTCACTTTCTCCGAAATCCATTTCCAACACTTCCGTATCTGCGTCAATAATGGTCAAAGGTGTCTTTAACTCATGTCCTGCATCGGTAATGAACCGCTTCTGCTTTTCATAATTTTCCGAAAAAGGCTTTACAATACGGGCAGACAGAAAAAACAGCAGCGCAAACACCGCCGCAAGCCCGGATATGGAAACTCCCAGGGCTGTCAGGACAAAATTGCTGAAAGTCTCAAGATTTCTTCTGCAGTCCAGAAAAATAATCCGCACCTCTGAATCCGAAGTATACACACAATACCGATAATCTCCCATAAACCCTTTATCCTGCCTTTTTCCCCATACAGTTTCAGCATACTCCATGGCCTCCGAATCGTCTACAGACACAATTTGTCCCGTGTCTGCTGAAAGAGCCTTTCCGTCTTCATTGAGCAAAACGGAAAAATACCGGGATTCATAGGGCAGTTCCGGGGACATCAGATGTTCTTTTTCGTAAACATCTTTTACTTCTTTTTTCTGTTCCGGCTTTCCATGGGGTGGTATGTCCGGAAACTGACCGGAATTTTCTTTCAGAATATTCAGCACCTGGTCTGCATCTGCAACGATTTTCTGGTAGTTTAAAATACCGATACTTCCTTCTATAATCAGCAGTACAACCAAAAGGGAGACCATGGAGGCCAGTATCAGCTTTTTCCGCAATTTTTTTATCATTTGACTTCCTCCAGGGAGTATCCCGCATTTCTCACAGCCTTGATCTGAATATTGGCATGGAGAGCTGCCAGCTTTTTCCGCAGATAAGAAATGTAAACCCAGACTACATTGATTTCTGCTTCGCTGTCATAACCCCATATTTTTTCCATAAAACGTTCTGAAGAAATCAGATTGCTGGGATTGCTCATCATAAGTTCCAACATCTGAAACTCCTTATTGGCCAGCCGAAAGCTGCCGGTGGGTGTGGTAAGTTCAAAAGTCGCTCTGTCTAAAGTCACGTTTCCAATCTGCAACTTGGAATTTGCCTGAGCCGTTTGTGTCCGTGTCATGGCCCGGATTCTGGCTAAAAGTTCTTTGGAATGAAAGGGCTTCGCCAGATAGTCATTGGCCCCTGCATCCAGCCCGGCCACCTTATCATCCACTTCTGATTTGGCCGTAAGAAGCAGCACGGGAATCAGATTCCCCCTGCTGCGAAGTTCCTTTAATACCGTAATACCATCTACCTTTGGCATCATTATGTCCAGAATCACGCCGTCATAATTGTCGGCATTCAGATAGGCCAGCGCCTCTTCTCCATCGTAAACCGCATCCACGGAGTAATTGTTTCGCTCCAAAATGGCTGTCAGTGCCTTAGATAATGCTTTTTCATCTTCTGCGAGTAACAAACGCAATGTTCATGCCCTCCTCTGCATTTTTACTTTTTTCTTTGTAACAAATATAGGTGCAAAACCTTAAATGTACCTAAAAGTCTTTGAAAATATCACGTATTCCTTTCTAAATTATACCATACTCTTTTTCTAATACAAACTTTTTTCCTTTGACTATTTCCTCAATCCATGTTATGGTAT
>DXFK01000150.1 GCA_019114495.1 Candidatus Blautia stercoravium | reverse complement strand
TTTCTCTTCAAATGCGGAAATCAGTTCACTTGCTTTTGAAGTATCTGCCAGTTCCGGATATTTGAAAATGTTGGTTGCTCCACTGGTATAAATCTTCATATCTTCTTCGTCCGGTGCAATGGCCTGTGCTACGGCGTCAATGACACTGCTGATTACTGCACTGTGTATCCCTGCCTGTTCCTTTAACCTGGAAATCATAGCCAGATTAATTTCCTCAATAGAAAGCCCGTTTAATTGTGTATTCAACAGAAGATTCAGCTTGAGGACGGTCTCATCATCCATAGGTTCTGTCAAATCAATAATATGATTTTTCACAAGATTCCCTTCTACGACCACCACCGCCAACAGCTGGCTTTCACTGACTCTGGAAAGCTGCAGGAATTTCAGCTTATTGCGATGATAAGTGGGGCTGGTAATCATGGTGGCATAATTGGTATTAGATGCCAGAACTTTGACTACCTGTTTCAAAACCTTTTCCATTTTGTCGGTTTTCTCAATCATCAGTTCCTTGATTTCTGCGGTTTCCTTTTCCTTTTCTTTCATCAGTTCATCTACATAAAGGCGATAACCCATATCAGAAGGAATCCTTCCGGCAGAGGTATAAGGTTGAATAATGTATCCCAACTCCTCCAAATCTGACATTTCATTGCGGATAGTTGCGGAGCTAAGATTCAAATCCGTGTACTTGGAAATTGTCCTGGAGCCTACCGGTTCGCCGGTTTCCAAATAGGTCTGGATAATCGCTTTTAAAATTTTTCGCTTTCTTTCATCCAGTTCACTTATGACTTCCATCTTTTGCTCCTTTCTTTCGTTGTTAGCACTCATTTAAGTGGAGTGCTAATATCTATGTTTTTAAGATAGCACCAGAGGTTTTATTTGTCAAGGGCTTTATAATTATTTTAGAATTTTCCCGGAAATAATTTCATTCTTCCAGTTCTTCCAGATTCTTTTTCAGTTCTATCATCTTGTCACGCAGCTGTGCTGCCATTTCAAAATTCAGGTCTGCGGCTGCGGCCTGCATCTGTTTTTGCACCTGTCCGATGAGTTTTTCAAGTTCTTTCCGGCTCATGGATTCCGGATCTTTCGTCAGCTTGTCTTCTGTCTCTGCTACTGCTTTGGAAATGCTGATAAGGTCACGAACTGCCTTTTTAATGGTCTTTGGCGTAATGCCGTGTTCTTCATTATATTTTTCCTGTAGAGCCCGGCGGCGCATAGTTTCATCAATAGCAAGACGCATAGAGTCTGTCATTACATCTGCATACATGATTACTCTTCCCTCCGCATTGCGGGCCGCACGTCCAATAGTCTGTATCAGAGATACCTCGGAACGTAGAAATCCCTCTTTATCTGCATCCAGAATAGCGACCAGTGTAATTTCCGGTATATCCAGTCCTTCCCTCAAAAGGTTGATTCCCACCAGCACATCAAAGACATTTAAGCGCATATCACGAATAATCTGGGTTCTCTCCAGGGTATCAATGTCTGAATGCAAATATTTCACACGGATTCCCAAATCCTTCATATACTCTGTCAAATCCTCAGCCATGCGTTTAGTCAGTGTAGTAATCAGAATCTTATTTCCTTTTTCTACTTCTTTATTCACTTCTCCTATAAGGTCATCAATCTGTCCCTCTACGGGGCGCACCTCCACCTTGGGGTCTAACAGGCCGGTAGGACGGATAATCTGCTCTGCCCGGAGCAATTCATGATTTTCTTCATATTCTCCCGGCGTTGCGGACACAAAGAGGATCTGGTCAATTTTATCCTCGAACTCTTCAAAATTCAAAGGACGGTTGTCCTTCGCAGAAGGCAGACGGAATCCATAGTCCACCAAAGTCTGCTTTCTGGATTGGTCGCCTGCATACATCCCCCGAATCTGCGGTATGGTTTTATGAGACTCATCAATAATAATCAGAAAATCATCTCCGAAATAATCTATCAAAGTAAACGGTGGCTGTCCTGGCTTCAGGCCTGAAAGATGACGGGAATAATTTTCCACACCGGAACAGAATCCTGTTTCTTTCAGCATTTCTATGTCAAAGTTAGTCCTCTCTGAAATTCTTTGAGCCTCCAAAAGCTTGTCTTCACTTTTAAAATAATCCACCCGCTCTTTTAATTCTTCTTCAATGGCCACTGCAGCTTTCCGTATTTTTTCTATGGGCACTACATAATGGGACGCAGGGAAAATTCCTATATGATTCAGGGATCGTTTGATTTCCCCTGTCAGCGTATCAATTTCTGTAATACGGTCAATTTCATCGCCGAAAAACTCTACTCTCACAGCTGTGTCGCTGTAATCTGCCGGGAAAATTTCCAAAACATCTCCCCTCACCCGGAAAGTTCCCCGGTGAAAATCCATTTCGTTTCTGTCATATTGAATGTCTATTAACTGACGGATAACCTCGTCACGGTCTTTTTCCATGCCGGGACGCAGAGAGATAATCATGTTCTGATAATCGTCAGGGCTTCCGATTCCATAGATACAAGACACACTGGAAATAATAATGACGTCTTTTCTCTCACTCAAAGAAGAAGTGGCAGAAAGACGGAGTTTGTCGATTTCATCGTTGACTGCGGAGTCTTTGGCAATGTAGGTGTCAGACGATGGGACGTAGGCTTCGGGTTGGTAGTAGTCGTAGTAGCTGACAAAGTACTCAACTGCGTTGTTCGGGAAGAATTCTTTGAATTCGCTATAAAGCTGTGCAGCCAGCGTTTTATTGTGTGCAATAATGAGTGTTGGTTTATTTAATTCCTTGATAACATTTGCCATTGTAAAAGTCTTACCAGACCCCGTAACCCCTAGTAAAGTCTGGCATTGGTTGCCTTCCTGGAAACCTTTCACAAGCTGTTCGATAGCCTGCGGTTGATCTCCTGTAGGAGCATATTCTGATACCAGTTCGAAGTGATCCATAGTCAAAAACCTCCTTACTATTTTCATTATTAACCCGAAAATTCGTACACGACACGAAAAAAATGCTTCTCTTTTCTGCTAAAAAAGACTAAAAAAACGCCTATGTACGAATTAGGTCACCTAAACTACTATTTCCTAATCCACGATACACGACATTATGACACATAATTTTGTACTTTAGTATATCATAAAATGTCCCTTTTCAAAACTACACAAAACTATTATCACTATCCGGCACAACGCAACACACCACAATACTCCAAACATTTTCTCGCATATTTATTATATATATCTGTATATTTATACACGAACATACGTTCAATAATAGTATAGCTATTCTTATATATTTCGTCAATAGAAGAACCCTTATTCTTTTTTTTAATTAAATTAAAAAGAGGCATACAGCAATCATCTAATTGCCATATGCCTTCACTATTTTTTCATTATAGATTTATTTCTTTACCGTATTGTTCTTTTAATATTCGTATATCTTCTTCACTATACGGATGCACTTCATCTATAAATGCATCAATTTCTTCTACCCCTCCTTCTATTAAAGCCTGTTTATCTGTATAAACATCAAACGTTATAATAGATTTTGAATGTCCCAAAGAAGCTGCTATTGCTTTTTGATTAATCTCATTCTTCATTAATAATGTAGTATATGTGTGTCGCAAATCATGAAATCTTATATACGGTAAATCTGCTTTTTCTATCAATTCTTTATACGGAGTATATATATATGTAATAGATCGTGGTCTTCCATAGCTCGAACAACAAATATATTCTAAATCTTGGAATACCCATTTTCCATGCTGCCTTCTACTCCTGTTTTTCTCATATTGCTTTCTTTCCTTCAGTATCTCATAGAATAAAAAATCGGGTATTTTTTCCACTCGCTTACTGGAAGGTGTTTTCACATCAATCTCTTGTTTGGTACGTGTCTTTGGTGCTATCTCTTTTTCCTCTACATCCAATTTTCTTCCTAATTGCCGCTCTACTTTTAATGTATGATTTTCATAATCTATATCCGTATATTTTATTCCACTAATTTCACTCTTTCTTAATCCCATTAGAAGTGCAAATAGTATATACATATAAATTCGTGTTCCTTTTGCCTCTTTAATTAAGTGCTTAACCTGTTCCAAAGTATATGTTTTAGACTCATCAATTACAATCTCGTGATATGGAGTTTTCTTTGCATTCTTAGGTAAATACAACTCCGCCGCAGGATTATACGTTATCAAATTTTTGGAAAGTGCAAATTCTAAAGAAGTATTCATGATCGGTTTTACTATTCTCGGAATTGAGCTATAATTTGCAACCAGCTTTTTATACAATTTTGAAATATGTCCTTGATTTAACTTTAAAAGAGTCAGTTTCCCCAATTCTGGAATAATGTGGTTGTCAATACAGTTTTTATAAGTATGATAAGTTGATGCA
>DXFK01000149.1 GCA_019114495.1 Candidatus Blautia stercoravium | reverse complement strand
AATTAATATTCAGTTGAAAGTAATTGTAGGATTGGCTCTGTTGGTATTTTTGGTATCTCCTTTAGGAGAATATCTTTCCAATCTTGTTACCATTATGATAAAAACCATACAGGAGATTCTTACATTTTTATAGAAGCGAAAGCTTAAAAGGAAAGTGAAGTGAGACCAGATGGCAGATGATTCAAAAACCGAGAAAGCCACCCCGAAGAAGCGGCGTGATCAAAGAAAGGAAGGTCATGTATTTTCCAGTAAAGATGTTATTATCGTTGCGTCGCTTCTCGGAACCTTTTACGGAATGAAAATATTGTTTCCGTCCATTTACAGGGCAGTCAGAGAGAATATGGTCTATTATCTGAACAATGCAGTTTTTATAGATGAACTGTCTATTCCAAAGCTTCGGGCAATTGGAATAGATGCCATAAAGGTGCTGGCAGAGACCATTCTTCCTCTGGGATTTATTTCCATAGCTCTGGCGGTTGTAGCCACCGGTGTGCAGACAAAGTTTATTTTTACTGCAAAGTCTGCCTCTTTTAAGATGAGCAACTTGAGCATTATAAAAGGCATTAAAAATTTGTTTTCTCTGAAAAACCTCGTAGAGCTGCTGAAAGGGATGCTGAAGATTGGAATTCTTTGTGTGGTATTATATCAGGTGCTGGAAGCAGATATGTGGAACATTGCAAGGATGATGGACATGGATGTGCAGAGTTCTTCTGTATATATGCTGCAGATGGTTATGTCCATGGTCTTAAAAATTGGTTTGATTTTTGCTGCCATTGCAGGATTTGACTATTTTTACCAGAGATGGGAGTATGAGAAAAAAATCAGAATGTCAAAGCAGGAATTGAAGGAGGAATATAAGCAAACAGAGGGAAATCCCGAAATAAAGGGAAAAATCAGAAATTTGCAGCGAAGCCGGGCTAAGAACCGTATGATGCAGGCGGTTCCGGAGGCAGATGTTATTATCCGTAACCCTACGCATTTTGCAGTTGCTCTTAAATATGACGTTCATCAGAACAACGCACCTATTTTGGTTGCCAAAGGGCAGGATTTGATAGCTCTTAAAATTGTAGAAATCGGGGAGGCAAATGGTGTTACCATTATAGAAAATAAGCCTCTGGCAAGAGGTATTTATGCTTCAACTCCTTTGGACGGTGAAATTCCCGCAGAATATTATGGAGTTGTGGCAGAGATTCTTGTACAGGTCTTCCGAAAGAATAATAAAAGTTTGGAGTAAAAAATGAAAAAACTATTGAATAATGCAGCAGCCGTTATTGTGGTAATGATTGTCCTGCTGTTAATCATTCCATTAAATCCGTTTATATTAGACGTTATGATAATTTTGAATATTTCCATATCTTTGATTATTCTGCTGATAAGTATGAATATTAAAGAGCCATTGGAATTCTCCATATTTCCGTCTATGCTTTTGATAACCACTCTGTTCCGTATCGGTATTAATATTTCCTCAACCAGAAATATTCTGGGAAACCAGGGAACAGCAGGTGCTGTTATTAAGGCTATGGGGGATTTTGTACTGCAGGGAAACGTGGTAGTCGGTTTTATTATCTTTATGATTATCGTATTGGTACAGTTTATCGTTATTACCAAAGGGGCGGAAAGAGTTGCAGAGGTTGCTGCCCGATTTACCCTGGATGCCATGCCAGGAAAGCAGATGGCTATTGATGCGGATTTGAGTACCGGGCTGATTGATGAGCAGCAGGCAAAGGAAAGACGTTATAAAATCCAGAAAGAGGCAGACTTCTATGGCGCTATGGACGGTGCCACTAAGATTGTAAAGGGAGATGCAATCATGTCCCTGATTATTACGGCTGTCAATTTCCTGGGGGGAATCATTATCGGTATGGTGCAGTCAGGAATGGGATTTTCAGAGGTGCTTTCTGTTTATTCTATTGCCACAGTAGGTGATGGTCTGGTTTCTCAGATTCCTGCGCTTTTGATTTCTACAGCGACCGGTATGGTGGTGACACGAGCGGTATCCGAAGGAAGTCTTAACGAGGATGCGTCTAAGCAGTTTACGGCACAGCCTAAGGCTCTTATGATGACCGGTATGACGTTGGCTATTTTGCTGCTGATTCCGGGAATGCCGAAAATACAGTTGGCAGCCGTATCTCTGGCGTTGATTTTAGGCGGATACAAGCTTATGAAGAAAATGGAAAATGATGCTGCTGTTTCAGCAAAGGCTTCTCAGATGGAGGAAGCGATGAAAGAGCAGCAGCAGACGGTTTCGGAAGAGGAGGAGTTCAAGGATATTAACAATGTCTACGAACTGATTCATGTAGAACCCATTGAGATGGAGTTTGGCTACAGTCTGATTCCGCTGGTAGATGAGGGCAGCGGAGGAAAGATGATAAGCAGAATCGTTATTTTTCGAAGGCAGTATGCACAGGAGATGGGCCTGGTCATTCCGTCTATACGATTAAGAGACAGCTCCAGTTTGAATACCAACCAATATGTGATTAAAATCAGGGGTGAAGAAGTGGCAAAGGGAGAGATTCTGGTAGACTATTATCTGGCGCTGGAGCCCCCGAATCCGGAAAAGGAAATTGAAGGCATTGAAACCATTGAGCCTGCTTACGGAATTCCCAGCAAGTGGATTACAGTCGATAAGAAGGAGATGGCGGAAATCTATGGTTATACAGTTATTGACCCGCTGTCTGTTATGCTGACCCATCTGTCAGAGACCATTAAGCAGCATGCCTATGAACTGCTGAATCGGCAGGAGGTAGTAAGGCTGGTAGAAAATATGAAGAAGCAATCCCCTGAGTTGGTAGAGGAATTGATTCCTGCTACTGTTTCTTATGGGACTTTTCAGAAGATTCTTACCAATCTTCTGAAAGAGGGTATTCCCATTAAGGATATGGAGACCATTATGGAAACCATTATTGATGCCTCTATGACGGTGAAAGATGTGGAATCCGTAACGGAACATATTCGTACTGCTCTGAAGCGAACCATTACCAGAAAATTCTGCGAAGGCGGCAGTATGAAGGTCATTACCCTGGATGCCGAACTGGAAAAAAGCATTATTACCAGTTTGACCTCCGGTGACCATGGCACTTATCTGGCTCTCAGCCCGGAAGTTATGCAGAATGTCATAACAAAGCTGGGCATAGAGATTAAAAAGTTTGGGGGATTTTCACAGCCTCCGGTGATTCTTACCAGTCAGGTGGTAAGGATGCATTTCTATCATTTGATAGAACAGTTTTATCCCAATGTTTTTGTGCTTTCCTTTAATGAAATTAACAACAATATTCAAATTCAGGCAGTAGGAAATATTACAGCCTGACAAAGATGAGGCATGAGTATGAAGATACAAGAAGATTATACAGAAAAGTCCAATGAAGAACTTCTGCAGATGTACAGTTGTACCCATAGTCTGGAAATTAAGCAGGAGCTGGTTATGCGGTATGTTTATATTGTAAAAAGCATTGCACTTCAAATGCGTGATGTTTATATCAGTTTTTCCCAGACGGAAGATATTATCAATGAGGGTGTCCTTGTGATTATGAATGCCATTGAAAAATTTGATTTGGATAAAAATGTAAAATTTGAAACATACATCTCCAAAAGAATCAAGGGGATGATTATTGATTTGGCAAGAAAGCAGGATTGGGTGCCAAGAAGTGCAAGAAAAAATGCCAGAGATATTGATGAAGCCATTGTCACGTTATATAATAAGACAGGGCAGTATCCTACGGCTGAAGCGGTAGCAGCCTATCTGGAAATCACACCGGAGAAGTATCAGGAAACCATGCGTAAGGCAGCGCTGTTTCATGTGCTGTCTCTGGATATGGTGCTGGCAGAGGCACAGGATAATAGTGCGCGGTCACAGCTTCCAAGAAGCAGGGAAAATGAGCAGCCGGAAAACTGTCTGTTAAAGAAGGAAACATCAGAGGCTTTGGCAGAAGGCATTAAGCTTTTAAAGGAAAATGAACAGTTAGTCATTTCTCTTTATTATATAGAAGAACTGAATATGAGACAGATTGCAGAGGTTTTGCAGGTCAGCGAACCTCGTGTATCTCAGATTCACAGCAATAGTATTAAAAAACTGCGGAAACATATGCAGAACTTTAACCAGGAAGGAGAAAAAAGGAATGTTTCAGGGATTTTATAATCTGGCATCAAATATGATTGTCCAGAACAGAAATATGAATGTTATCAGCAACAATATGGCGAATATTTCCACACCGGGATATAAAAGCGACCAGTTGGTGCAGGGAACCTTTCGGGATGAAATCCTGTACCGCTATGAGAATGGAAACCGTACACAGATAGGAGAAACCTCCAGAATCAATACAGCGGAGGAAAAAGCAACGAATTACGCACAGGGAGGCCTGGAGCAGACCGGAAGAAAACTGGATGTAGGACTGAATGGAAATGGCTTTTTTGCTGTACAGAACGGAAATGAAACCGTATATACGAGGAATGGCTCTTTTAACGTGGACAATGAAGGGTATCTGGTTGTTCAGGGCATAGGAAGAGTTCTGGGCGAGAATGGACCTATTCGTGTAAATACAGATGATATTTATGTCAGCCAGCAGGGATATGTCTTAAGTTCTGATGGCTCTGAGATTTACGGACAGTTGAGAGTGGTTGATTTTCAGGACTACAATCAGTTGGAAAAGACAACCGGAGGCGCTTTCCGTACCAATGCCCAGCCTCAGGCCGCACAGGGAACTCTGGTTCAGCAGGGATATCTGGAAAGTTCCAATGTTTCTATGGTAAAAGAAATGACCAATATGATGAGCGGGCAGAGAGCTCTGCAAAGTTCGGCGCAGCTTTTGAAAATGTATGACCAGCTCAGTGGAAAGGCCATTGAACTGGGAACATTATAATAACTTCTCGGAATCTCAGTGAATAAGGTTCTACTTGAAAATTTACAATTGAATATCGTGCAAGAAAAGAATTTACGAGAAATGGACATAAACATTGGACATAGGGGGTACTATGCCTTGAAAAATCT
>DXFK01000148.1 GCA_019114495.1 Candidatus Blautia stercoravium | reverse complement strand
TTATGCTCAAATTACTAATTGTAGACGACGAAAAAATTATCTGTAGTACCATTGCAAAAGTGATACCCTGGGAAGAGCTTGGAATTACACTGATCGGAACTTGTCTGGATGGCGTAGAGGCTTATCATACAATTTTAGACGAATCCCCCGATATTGTCATGACGGATATCCGTATGCCCGGCATTTCCGGTCTGGAACTTATTGAGCGGATTTCCTATACCAATCTGAATACACAGTTTATCATTCTATCCGGATACGGAGAATTTGACTATGCCAAACGCGCTATGAAATGCGGCGTCCGTCATTATTTGCTAAAACCCTGCGATCATCAGCAGATTATGGATTGTCTGAAAGCAGTGGTAAAAGACTGCCAAGACTTGTACTGCCAAAGAGAATCACTTACCTCTGATAATCAACTGTTTAAAAACCTGCACTGTGCTCTGATTCAGAATATCATCGGTGAAGGCATTGCCTTACCGGAAGGGGAACCCATTTCCTGGGCTTCTTACGAAAAGTATCTGGATTTTACAGAAATTCCCTATCAGCTTTGCCGGATTTTCTATTTAGAAAAAAAATATTTAAGTGACGCCATCCGCATGGCAGACACCTATTTTGAAAAACATGCGCCCCACCTGACCATATACAAAGTATATGTTTCCAATATATTCCTTTTATTTTTCCCGAATTTCAGTTCCGATTATAAGGCAATGGACTGTTTTTTCTCTGCATTGTCCTTCCCTGATCAGAAGACTTCCGTGGTCTATGACCGGGCCACTTATCCCGATTTAAGTTCTTTGCTGGAATATCTGATTCCAAAATTAAAGCGCTTTGATGTATTTTACTTTGCTATGGAAAATCGTCTTTTGGCAAACTTCAACTATGAACAGATTGTCGCCCAGGCCAAACAGCTCTGTCCCTCTTTGCTGTCCCGGGATGTGAAAATCCGGCAGATGGCCCGTGAAAAGCTGTCGGATATCCTGCAGTCTGTTTCCAGCCGGGATTTCCTTTTGCAGCTTTCCGCTCAAATACTATTAACCATAAGTACCAGGCTCTCTTCCGGTAATGCTGCATACACCACCGAATTTTTATCTGACATTCAAAAAGAAAATGACCTTTTGGTTATCTTAAATCGAGTTATGCAAAAAGTAGACGAACTGGTTCTTTTATCCCAACGTTCTTCTGCTTCCTACAGTCCTTTTATTGAAGACTTGCTCCGCTATCTGGAAACACATGTTTCAGATTCTAATCTGACCTTAAAATGGATTGCGGAAAATCATCTGTACATGAATGTAAACTATGTCAGCCGCTGCTTTGTAAACGAAACACATCAGAAATTTTCCGCCTATCTGATGAATCTGCGTGTACAAAAAGCCAAAGAAATCCTGTCCGGACAAAATCCTGATAAAATACAAAATGTAGCGGAGCTGGTTGGATGTGGGAATAATCCGTATTATTTTTCTAAGATTTTTAAGAAATGCACTGGTATAACGCCTTCGGCTTATATTCGGAAGGTACAAAGAGAACGGGAACTGTAAAAGCCGGAACGCTGCTCAATCCTGTCCAAACATTTTGAAGGGATTTTATTTTATATCCTCTATCAAAAGTTTTTTCATATTACCCCTGCTCTTCTCATGAAACTCAAAATCTTAATATGCGGTCATTTTCGCAGCTTTACTGCCTGAACTTTGTATTCTATATCAAAATAAGACCTCTGCATCATGGTATCTCTCAGTTTTCTCCCTGATTGCCCTGACGCGGCGGTCTTATTTTATATGAGGATTCGACATTACATATTACCGTCTATTCATCTATGCGGAGGATGTATGCGGTAACTGTAAACCTATCCTACCCCATTTCTCCTCTCTTTACAAGCCTCCCTGGGGGTTACTTTTTCACAAAATCACACATCTTTTAATAAATTTCATTTAATAAAGCTGTCAATTCCCTTCTTCAGCTTTCCCATCCCTTCTCTGTCCTGCTGACGAAGCTCTTGCTCGACACACTCTTCCATATACTGCTTTAGAATTTCCTTTCCCACACCGTTTACCGCTGATTTCACTGCTGCAAGCTGAATCAGCACTTCACTGCAGTCCCTCTCCTGCTCCACCATGTCCCGCACCATTCTCAGGTGTCCCGTGGCACGGGCAATTCTGTTCACCATGGCTTTATCATACCTTGTCTGTTCTTTCTTTTCCATGCTTTCCCCCGGTCGTATTAATTGCTTCCAGATGAATGGTTCTGGTACAGATTTTCTCTGCCAGATAATGATTGTGAGTTACCATGAGAAGTCCCAACCTGTGCTCTTCCGCCTCCTTTAGCATCAGATTCCATATCTGCGCCTGGGCAATCACGTCCAGCATGGTGCTCATTTCATCGGCAAAGAGAAAATGAGTACCTTCAAAGAGAGAGCGGGCCACACAAAATCGCTGCAGTTCCCCGCCGGAAAGTTCTCTCGGATATCTCTCCAGCCAGTCCCTTTCAATTCCCAACGCGTCCATAACCTCATCCCGGAGCATACCGGACTCCTGCAGGACTTTTTTCATCTTCCACCTGGGGTTGATGGCTTTTTCGGGGTGCTGATAGATAAGCTGAACCGGACTGACTCCTTTTTTCGGCAGCGGCTTTCCATCCAGAAGCACTTCTCCTTTTGTGGGTTTCAAATACCCGGCCAGAATTTTTACCAGAGTGCTTTTTCCGTATCCGCTGGGGCCTACCAGACCGACCCGCTCGCCTTCCTCGATTTTCAAACTTACATTCTTTAAAATCCAAGGTGTATTTTCCCTGTACCGAAAACTGATATTTTTTGCTTCAATCTGCATGTATGCACCTCACATAGCCCCCGCGGACTTCTCTCATAGGTATTTTTTCTTCACATTCCTTTGTCTTATACCGACATCTGGGTGAAAACAGACAGCCTTTGGGAAGATATTTGGCATAGGGCTGGAAACCGGGAATGGGTTCAAATCCATTCTGTGGCAAAGCTCTCCACAGGGCTTTGGAATAAGGATGGCGAAGCACAAGCTCACCCTGCCGAAAATCCTCTGCGTCTGCCATTTCTACCGTGGTTCCCGCATAAAACACGGCAATGCGGTCTGCCATATGAAAAGCCAAATCAATGTCATGGGTAATGAGAATCACCGCTTTCCCCTCATCCGCCAGTTCCCGGAATACTTTCAGGGCTTCCATAGCCATATCCAAATCCAACCCCGGCGTAGGTTCATCGGCAATAATCACTTCTGCCCCGCTTATCACGGCTGTAGACACCAGTACCCGCCTGGCCATTCCTCCGGAAAGCTGAAACGGATACAGCTTCTCTGTTTTTTCATCTAACTGAAATCGTTTAAAAATTTCTTTCTGTGTCTCTATCTTTGCCTTATCCGGCTTCGGGCCTCTGACCTGAGCCTCCACTTTCATCAGAGGGTCCAAAAAGGAAACGGACTGAGGTACCAGGGCAAACTCTTTTCCTCGGAGTTTTTCCTTATCTTTCTGACTTAAAATTTTTCCTTTATAGGAAATTTCACCGCTTATGACCGCATTTTCCGGAAGCAGCCCCATCACCGCATGGGCCAGAAGGCTTTTTCCGGAACCGCTGGAACCTGCAATAGCCACAATCTCACCAGGACGAACGTCCAGCGTCATATTAGAAATGACTTTTAAATCATACTGCTCCAGACCTTTTTCATACATGTGAAAGGATACAGACAAATTCTTTACAGATAAAATACTCTCATTTTTCATAATGTTCTCCTATTCATGGGCGCTGTACGGGTCCACGATTTTCTTTACATTTTCTCCCAGCCTGTCAAAAAGCAGCACAATCATAACCAGCACAAGTCCTGGGAAAAAGGCCAGCCACCACATTCCCGTGGACAGATATTTCATGGATTCTGAAAGAATAATGCCGATAGCGGGCTGTTCCGGGGAAAGCCCGAATCCCAGGAAGGTCAGGCTGGATTCATGCATAATGGCATGAGGGAACATCAAAATCAGTCCGATGACAAACTGTGGAATCATATGAGGAAGAATATGGTGTACGGTAATCCACCAGCTGGAATGTCCCAGTTTCTTGGATACTTCTATGTACTGCTGGGAACGAATCTGCAGGACTTCACTTCGGATAATCCGGGCAAGCCCTGTCCAGTGCGTCACTGCCACGCCGATAAGCACGCCCTTGAATCCCTTTCCGCAGGCAAAGGAAATGAGAATCAGCAGTACCGTATGGGGAATTCCCATAACCAAATCAATGACCCAGTTGATAAAATGGTCCAGCCAGGAGGTTCCCGTTGCTGCTGCCACTCCTACAATCAAAGCAATCACTGCGCTGGCTGTGGAAGCCACCACACCCACCAAAATGCTGACAGACAGCCCCTTAATGGTTCGCACCAGCATATCCCGTCCCAACATATCTGTCCCAAAAGGATGTTCCAGGGAAGGCGGCAGCCCTTTTTTAGAAAAATCTGCCTGAATGAGGTCATCACTGAGAAGCGCTCCTGCCAGATATACGGAAAACAGTACGGCAAAAATCAGTACTGCAAAAAAGATGGTTTTCGTCCGCCGGTTTATCTGCAGCTTTTCTGATTTTGTTCCGGCACTGACTGCTGCTGTATTACTCATTTCCATATCCCTCCCTTATCTGCGGGTCTACAATTCCATATATTATGTTAGCCAGCATATTTCCTACAAATACAAACAACGCGCTGAACAGGGTAATGCCCAAAAGCAGCGGCACATCCGAGGCCATCCCCGCCGCCGAAGCCGCTGCTCCAAGCCCCGGATAGGAAAATACATTCTCCGCCAGAACAGAACCGCCGAACAGTTCGCTGAAAGAACCAAACTGCATAGTCACCGCAGGCAGCATAATGTTGCGGAAGCCATGGCGTTTCAGCACACTCCATTTAGATTCTCCTCTGGCTTTGGCAAACAGCACATAGTCGCTTTCCAGCACATCTACCAGCTTCTCCCTTGTGTGCAGCGCCACATTGGCAAAGGACAGGAAACTCAGGGTCAGAGCCGGCAAAATCAAATGGTGAATCCTCTGCAGAAGCGTCACCTGCTCTGGGGGAACGCCTTTTGGAACGCTCATACCCATGGGAAACCAGCCAAGCTGCACGGAAAAAATCATCAGAAACACAATTCCAATCCAGAAAGTCGGAATGGAACACATCACCAAACACACCTTTTTCAAAATTTTATCCGGCCATTTTCCGTTCCAGATTCCCATCATACAGCCAACAGCAAAGCCTATGACACCGGAAAACACCCATGCAGCCGTCATAAGAGCCAGAGAAGCTGCAGATTTTTCTTTGATGATATCCAGCACCGGACGGCGGTACAAAAGGGATACCCCGAAATCGCTGTGGAGAATGGATTTTCCCCATGCCAAAAACCTCTCAACAGGCGGGTCATTTAACCCCCAGTATTCTGCTATTTTCGCTCTCTGCTCCACACTGACATTGGGAACCGAGCCCACATACTGCTGTACCGGGTCTACAGGGGAAAGACTGACCAGTACAAAACTGATGACGCTGACTGCAATCAGCAGAGTCACCATGCGCACAAGATATTTCCCTGTGAATTTCAGATAGTATTTACGCTTCATTATTTTTCTCCATTTTCTCTTTTAAGCACAACGAGAGGGGCCGCCGCAAAAGCGCAGCAGCTCCCCTTCTTTTGTCAGACCTGATTATTCCCAGCTCCACTCTGCCAGGTTGGCAATCAGCGGCCATGCCTGTCCATGCGCATGAATTCTCTGGTTTCCGATATTTAATCCGTCTTTCACATAATAAAGGTGTGTCATATTTACAAAGAATGCCCAGGGCGCTTCCCCTTTCATGGAAGTACCGGTTTCGCCGTCCCACTGTGCCTTCTGCCACCACTCATAGGAGTCTTCAATAGTCAGGGAATTCATGGCTTTATCCAGATACTCATCTGTCTTATCGCTCATATAAAATTCCGGATTGTACCAGTCTGTCTTTCCCGCTTTGCTGCTGTGGAACAGCATGTAAGAAGTCATCGGACTGTCGGAACCCCAACCCATAATCATAGGCTCGGAGAACATTCTCTTAATGGTATCATCCTCACTGACACCTTCTACAGTAATGTCAAAGCCCATGTTTTCCTTTGCCTGATTTGCCACAGACATAGCCACAGCCTGGCGCATAGAATCTCCCGCAAAATACATCAGGTTAAAGGCCAGCTTATTTCCGTCCTTTTCCCGGATACCGTCTCCGTCTGTATCCTTCCAGCCGGATTGTTCCAGAAGTTCCTTTGCATAATCCACATCCGTTTCAATGACGTCCTCCTCATTCCACCATGGCATACCGTCACACTCGGAATAAGCCGGTTTTGCAAGTCCGTTTAAGGCTCCGTCAATAATCTGCTGCCTGTCTACGCCATAGCAGAGAGCCTTTCTCACATTCACATCACAGGTAATATTGTTTCCGATTTTATATCCGTCCTCCGTCTTTTTCCCTTCATCGGGAACCGTTGGAAGGGTAATGCCTCTGTTGTCTACAGATTCTACTTTTTCCACATGCATGCCTTCGATTTCTGTGTTTGCAAGAGTTGCAGAGGTCAGCGCAATGTCTACCTCTCCGGCTTTTGCCGCTACGAATCTGGCGTCTTCTTCCTGAATCAGGAATACTGCTCTTTCAATTTCCGGCTTGTCCCCGTAATAATCCTCATTTGCTTCCAGAATAAACTGCTGTCCCTTATCCCACTGTACCATTTTATACGGACCGGAACCGATAATCTGGTCTGCGGACATTCCAAATTTATCGCTGTAAGCTTTTTCCGGTACAATCCCCATCTGCGCTACTGTATAAATAAAAGTCACACAGGGTTTTGTCAGCTTAAATTCCACAGTGGTGTCATCTTTGGCCGTACAGCTTTCCATCATGGTTAAGTCCATATAAGTGGCTTTTTCTTTTGCCTTATTAAAAGTAAAGGCAACGTCTGAGGCTTTTAGTGCATCTCCGTTTGTAAACTTTACATCATCCCGGATTTGAAAAGTCCAGGTAAGGGCATCCTCACTGACTGTATAGTCTGTTGCCAAATCATTTTCCAGCTGGTCATCTCCATTTACCTTTACCAGATTGGAATACAGAGGCGACCCGGTATAGCCAAATCCTGTGCAAGGGTCAAAAGAATCTCCTTCACTGGAAAAACCAATGGTAACTTCTGATTTCTTTTCTTTGGATTTATCCGTCTTGGCAGAGCCTTCCTCCTTCTGTGTCTGTATTTTGGCAGAAGATGTGCCGGAATCCGATGCCCCGCTTCCACATCCTGTTACCATGGCGGTCACGCATAACAGCACTGCCAATGCTTTCATTCTCTTTTCCATCTGTTGTTTCCTCCTGGTTATTTTCATCTTCCCTTACGGCTGAACTCTATTATAGACAAGAAAAATCCCCCGGGTAAGCTACCCTGGGGGTTATTTCTTTTTTCCTTTTTGTATTTTTTCATTGCCTGTAAATACTGGATTTCAGGAGAAAGCTTTGCCCTGGAAAAAGGTGTTTATCCCCATCCGGGGGTTTTATTTTGCTATTTCCTTTCATTAGGAATTTTTTCCAGGGCTTCTTCTATCTGCCGCTTTTCTTCTTTTGTCATTCCTGTATGATTCAAAATCTCCCGAAAACTTCTGGAATCTGCCATGAAATACAGACCTTCCATGCCGTTTTTGCGTACCAGCTCCTGTGCTGCTGGGCCGATTTTCTCTGCCAGAATATCTTTGTTTGCTTCCAGCCAGGACAAAAACGGAGACATAACCGACTCTGCTCCGGCATATTTCCGCAAATATCCGAAGGTACAGTCCCAGGACAAAAAGGCATCGTAATCTCCGCAGGCATGAGCCTTGCACACCGGTTTCGTCATAGTATTTTCTCCGAAGTCTCCCAACACATCCTTCAGCCATCCTATGCTGTCCTCCACCCAATCCGGCACCCGGCTGCAAAGTGGAATTTCCCGGTTCTGGACAGAATTATCTCCTGTGGAAAATCCATGAGGACCATAGGCATAAATATGGCTTTCAAAAGTAACGCCTTTTTGAGCCAAAGACTGCAGAAAGTTCACCGAATTTTCCACGGCTACCAACTGGTCATTGCATGTAGCAAAGACAAAACAGGGACATGTTTCCTCCGTCACTGCAGAAACCACATCCGGTGCTGTACTTTCACACATCTGCACATCTTCTCCCCGGGTTACAGCATAGCCCAGAATAGCTGCATTTGGCTTGTTGTCTGACATGGTTGCCGCACAGCCTGCCAGATGTCCGCCTGCCGAAAATCCCAGCACTGCAATTTTATCCCCATACACGTTCCACTCTTCGGTCTTACTGCGAATCAGCGTCATGGCTTGCTCATAGTCTTTTAGTGGATTCGGCCACACTGCGTCTTTCTTCACAGAATACCGCAAAATGAATACCTGATATCCTGCTTTTAAATAAGGCATCGCCACCGGGTCTGCTTCCCGGTCTGAACAATACTGGTATCCTCCGCCCGGAAGAATCAGGATAGCAGGTCTTTTTGATATAAAGGAAAAAGCCCCGCCTGTTTCCTGAAGATAAGCTGTCAATGTTACATTTCTTTCCTGATTTAAAGTAAGTATTTCTGTCCTCATGTATAGTCCTCTCCTTCCCTAGATCGATCCTGCCTGTTTTTTCTTATTCTTGATTATAACATTTGCCGAAATATGCAACAATAGATTTTTTTCTTAATCTGGTAATCCCATACCAATGAAGTCGAATTTTTCAAAGCTTATCATGATAGTAAAGCTGTCTTCCTCCGGTTTCGGGCATTTCATGCAGATAATGCAGTGGGACATGTTATCATACCTGCCTCTTTCCGCTTCATCTGTGTCACATATTCGCTTGTTACATACACACCGCAGTCCCTGAAGAACATAGGAACAGAAGCCAGCGTAACAGGGACTTCTGCTCCTTATTAAATTCTCCGCTCTTTTTTTTCTTGTCTTCTGTTCTCCTCTATGCTATTCTGTAGCCGAACCCAGGGGGCTGCTCAAAATCTTCCAAAGCCCCCGTCCCCCTTTTACTTACAAAAACTAAAGGAGTATTTTATGCTGGACACCGCCGCGATTCTCATGTCACATGGAGAAAAAATTGCTTATGGATATGCCGAAGGTGTGAATGACAACATGTGCCAATCCCACTTTCATGAATTTTTTGAATTGTATTATTTAGAATCCGGGGAACGGCACCACATGATAGAGGGGGCGCTGTATCATCTGACAGCGCACGAATTTATCATCTTCCCGCCCAATGTGATGCACCACTCCTACGGAGACAAAAACGTGCCTTTTAAACGCATTGTCCTGTATTTCACACCGGATATGATAGTCTACCCTGAAGTCCGCAGCTACCTGCTGGAAACTGCCAGAGTATTCTCTTTAAAGAAAATTAAGAAATCTATGATTCATCTCCTCCTGTCCATGTTTCATACGGAGCTGGACAAAGAGGAGGGACTTTTCCAGAAGGAATATCTGGAAAATCTGTTAAATCAGCTTCTGCTGACCATTCTCCGGGCCGATTACACGCCTGTGGAAAGCACACCCAGAACAAGACCTGCACAGGCGGTCAATTACATTCACGAGCATTATGCCGAAGAAATTTCCGTTTCTGCCCTGGCCGACATGCTGTATGTCAGCCCCTACCACCTGTGCAGGGAATTTAAGAAAACCACCGGAAAAACCATCATTCAATACCTGAACATGACACGGGTTCTTCATGCCCAGCGCATGCTTTTGGAAACGGATTACAACATTACCCGTATCAGCAAAGAAACAGGTTTTTCCAATCTGACCCATTTTAACCGGATTTTCAAAAGTATTACCGGCGTTTCACCAAGTGAAAAGCGAAAGCAGTACCAATCCGTTTAATCCCGGCTGCTGACAATACCGTAATAAGACTTGGAGGTTATCACATACATCAGAATATAGAAAAGCGAGAACAAAAGATAACAGCCCACCATAACTCCTATCAGCAATCCGGTGTTTATCACTCCTAAAAGCAGCAAAATCTTCTGCATCATAGGAA
This sequence comes from Candidatus Blautia stercoravium, assembly GCA_019114495.1. GTDB lineage: Bacteria > Bacillota > Clostridia > Lachnospirales > Lachnospiraceae > Blautia > Blautia stercoravium. The sequence continues at coordinate 20,898 of DXFK01000148.1, read as the reverse complement.
AGGCAAAAGCTGTATGCACTCCTGCTGCCAGAAGCGGCAGGAAAAATACAGTGAGTACCTGGGAATTGATACTTTTTCGGATTTCCCGTTTGGTCATGCCCACCTTCTGCATGATTTCAAAACGTTTCTGGTCTTCATAGCCTTCTGTTACCTGCTTGTAGTACATAATCAGTACCATACCCAGAATAAAGACGCAGCCCAGTAAAATTCCCAGAACAAACATACCGCTGTACATGGCGTAAAAATCTGCCCGCTCTGACGCGCTGTCCTCTATGTCTATTCTTTCATAACCTTGCTGCAGAAGTCCGTCTCTCTTTTCTCTTAAACTATTTGCTACTGCAATTTTTTCCTCATCACTTCCCTGCAAATCAAATCCGTAATAATCATGCATACTTACAGAAGGTTCTCCCTGAAACTCTTTCCATTTGCTGCACACCTGCTTTACAGTATCCATATCTCTTACAAAAATAAAAATAGAGGGCATAATCTGCATGGAATCCACACCGTTATCCACAAATTGGCTGAGTTTTTTCTTCACCTTCCACTTTGTGCCATCGTCAAAAGCCATTTCATCATACTTGTAAGATGATTTTGTCTGATAAACCAGGACTTCGTCCTCCTGCAGCGTTTCGTCTGCCCCCATGATGCGATTGTAATCTTCCAAAGGCACCACAAAAAGCTGCCGGAAATTTTCCCCTGTAGACATAGCGAATTTTTCTATTTTTCCTTGGTCCAGACTGATTGTCTTTCCCTCTTCATAACCTGCTGCCACCGCAAAACGATAATGAAGCACATTTTCCGCTTCTTTCTTCTGTTCCTCTAAGGTCTCTGCCACCAGGCGGTGTACCGTATCTATCACTTCCTGATTCTCCGAATACGTATCTATTACAATATTTCTGGGATAGCGGGTACGCAGCTGGTCTTCCGAACCAATGAACATACAGGAGACTGCCGACACCATAACCAGCACCATGGTAGAAAGGATACAAATGGATGCCAGACCATAACCGTTTCGCTTCATGCGGTACATCATGGAGGATATGGAAACAAAATGTCCCGGTTTATAATAATAATTCTTATTTTTCTTCAGCACCTTGCAAAGCAGCACCGAACCTGTTCGAAAGAGAATATAGGTGCTGACAATTACCATAGCCACCGCCACGAAAAACCAGAGTATAGCCGCCATAGGTTCTTCAATGGCTACTGCAATATAGTAAGCTGCTGCCAGTATTACGACGCCCAGAATCCCTTCCAGCCAGTTGGCTTTCGGCGGTTTCTCTCCCACAGCTTCGCTTCGGAGCAATTCAATGGGTTTTGAGAAAAAAATCTGCAGCAGAGATTTTACTAAAATCAGCAGAAAAATGCTGCCAAATGCTTTCAGAGTCCACAGCAATGCCTCTGTGCTTATGGTGAACGCATAACCTGCTTTCCCCTTCAGCATGGAAATCATGATAAGTTCTGCTGCCTTTGAAAACAAAACCCCCCCTAAAAGACCGCCCAGCAGAGAAATCACCGTCACCTGTACACATTCCCAAACCATGACCTTTGCCAGGTTCTTCTTCCCCATTCCCAGCACATGATACATACCAAACTCCCGCTTTCTCCTTCGCATAAGAAAGGAATTGGTGTAAAACAGAAAAATCAGCGCAAACCCTGCCATAATGAAAACCCCCATGCCAAGTACTCCCTGCATGGTATTTCCGCCCTTCATTTCCCTGACTGTAGGACTGCTGCATAAAAATACGATGATGTAAAACATGAGAATCATGCCCACAGAGGCCAGAATATAGGGAAGATAAATTTTTTTATTATTCTTTATCCCTGTCCAGGCAATTCTGAAATAAAATCCTCTTTTCACTGCACCTCACCTCCTGATGCAAGCATGGTCAGGGTATTGGAAATCTTCTCGTACATCTGCTGATTGGTATCATTCCCCCTGTAAAGCTGATGAAACACCTCTCCGTCCTTAATAAACAGTACCCTCTGGGCGTGGCTTGCAGCCTTAACCGAATGGGTTACCATTAAAATCGTCTGTCCCTCCTGATTTACCGTTCCAAAAAGCCGTAAAAGTTCGTCTGTTGCCTTGGAATCAAGGGCTCCGGTGGGTTCATCTGCCAAAATCAGCCTCGGACTGGTAATCAGAGCTCTGGCTACAGCGGCTCTCTGCTTCTGTCCCCCCGAAATCTCGTAAGGGTATTTGTCTAATATTTCTTTAATTCCCAGCTTTGCAGCCAAAGGCTCTAAAAGCACCTCCATTTGTCTGTGATGCTTTCCGCCCAGCACCAGCGGCAGATAAATATTATCCCGGATAGAAAAGGTATCCAGAAGATTAAATTCCTGAAATACAAAACCCAGATGATTTCTTCGGAACACGGACAAATCTGCTTCTCTTATCCTGGAAATATCCCTTCCGTCCAGAAGCACAGTTCCGCCTGTGGGTCTGTCCAAAGCTGCCAGAATATTTAAAAGCGTGGTTTTTCCGGAGCCGGACTCTCCCATAATGGCTGTATATTCTCCCTCTTCTATAGTGAAATTCACATTTTTCAATGCCTGTACCTGATTGCCTCCGAATCTGGTGGTATAGGTTTTTTTCAGATTTTTCACTTCCAAAATTACCATATTTACTTAGTCCTCCTTGCTTTTGTCCTCTCTTTTACAGTCTTATTGTAGCAAAACAGGGAAATGTCCTGCCATAGCTTCGGCTTACATTTCCCTGCGTTCTTCTTACATTTTTGTAAGACAGTCTGTCATTCGATTTCCAAATGGGCCTTTCTCACATCCAGATATACCTGAGTTCCCTCTCCTATCCTTGAGGATACACAAATTCTGTGTCCCAGGCGGTTACAAATACGGCTGCAAAGATACAATCCGATTCCACTGGCTTTTTTCTGAATTCTTCCGTTGTATCCGGTATATCCCTTTTCAAAAATTCTGGGCAAATCCTCTAGTGCAATACCGATTCCCGTATCCCGGATACAGAGAATCCCCGGCTCTGTCTCTTCAATCAGTATCCTGCCCCCGGGTTTTGTATATTTCAGCGCATTGGATAAAACCTGCTCAATAACAAACAAAAGCCACTTTTCATCTGTCAGTACCTTGCTCTTTACAGGCTGATATTCCAGGCGGATTTTCCCATTAATGAAGGAAGACGAAAATCTGTGCAGCGCCTGTCTGACAATTCCGTCCATCACATATTCCCGGAACATATAATCCGTATCCTCACTGTCCAGCCTGAGATAACACAATACCATGTCCACATACTGCTCAATCCTCGTTAAATCTCCTTTTATAGCTCTGGAAAGAGCAGTATCCTCATTTTCCAGATTCAGATACATAGAAGCAATGGGCGTCTTTATCTGGTGTACCCAGAGTGTATAATATTCCATCATATCTCTGTATTTTCTTCTGCCCTCTTCTTCCATGCTCCTATATCGCCTGTTCAATTCTTCAATCAGTTCCTGATAGTCCTTCTCCAGAATTCCCTCAGGCTCTGGCAGATTGTTTACGGAAAATTCCTGCTGCCTGTAAAGACTCTGCAATTCTCTGCGTTTTTTCCGAAATGCAAGAAAGTGGGGAAATACCAGCAGCACCCCCAGCGCGCCGCAGACTGCAGCACTATAAAGCGCTGCCTCCACAGGTATCTGATACAGAAAGAAGAACAGAATGAAAATGCCGGAACAAATACCGTAAAAAAACAGAACTCTCCAATGCTGTTTCAAATATCTTCCCAGATCTCTCATGATGTTGTCACCACCGATTCTATCAAATATCCCATGCCTACTTTTGTTGTAATAAATCCGGTCAGTCCCTCTTTTTCCAGTTTTTTACGCAGACGGTTCACATTGACGCTCAGGGTATTTTCATCTACAAAACTGTCATTTTCCCACAATTTTTCCATCAGCCTTTCCCTGCTGACAATTTTCCCCTTCTGCTCCATAAGCGTGAGAAGAATCCGGTATTCATTTTTGGTCAAATCAATTTTTCTTCCCTGGTAATGCAAAAGGGCATCTTCCTTGGATAAAAGTGCCCCTCTGTGCTCCAGAACAGACACCTGGGTTCCGTAATCATAAGTTCTTCTTAGAACTGCCTGTATCTTTGCCATGAGTACAGAAAAATCAAAGGGCTTTGCAATAAAATCATCCGCTCCGGCCTGCAGCGCTATAACAATATTCAGATTATCGGAAGCCGAGGAAATAAAAATCACCGGCACTTTAGACACCTCCCTGATTTTCTGACACCAGTAATAGCCATTGAAAAAGGGCAGGGAAATATCCATCAGCACCAACTGAGGCCTGCAGGCGGCAAATTCCGCCATGATGTCATGAAAATCCTCCGCACATTTTGCCTCCATTCCCCAGCTTTCCGTCTGTTTTTGTATGGCACCGGCGATACCGATGTCATCTTCTACTATAAAAATGCGATACATATGATGTTTTCTCCTTGTTTAAAGCACAGATTCCACTAACAGCTTCGTATACGCTTCTTTTGGCTGCATAATCACTTCATCCGGAGTGCCCTCTTCCACGATTTTTCCGTCCTTCATGACCAGCACACGGTCACAAAACATCTGCACCAAAGCCAGATTATGGCATATAAACAGGTAAGAAAGATTCCTCTTTTCCTTTAATGTTTTCAAAAGTTCCAGGATTTGCTGCTGCACAGTCACGTCCAGTGAACTGGTTGCCTCATCACAAATCACGATCTTTGGCTGTACAGCCAGAGCTCTGGCAATGGCTGCCCTCTGACACTGACCGCCGCTGACTTCGTGGGGATATCGTCTATAAAACTCCTCTGAAAGTCCGCACTGGGAAAGCAGGTGTAAAACCTCTTTTTGGGCCTTTGCTTTGGAAACTCCACTGTTTCTCAGACTTTCCCCAATTCCGTCCCCTAAGGTTCTTCTTGGGTCAAAAGAAGTAACCGGAGTCTGAAATACCATCTGAAGTTTCTTATAACACTGGCGCAGTGTCTTTCCTTTTATTCTTGTAATATCCTGTCCGTCCAGAAAGATACTGCCCTCCGTCACATCTGTCAGGCGGGACACAGCCCTTGCCAGCGTGCTTTTGCCGCTTCCCGACTCCCCTACAATCCCCAGAATTTCTCCCGGATACAACTGAAAGTTTACGCGGTCAACGGCTGTAAAATCAGGCTTTCCCTCTGCAGCAAATATTTTGGTCAGTTCTTTTGTTTCTAAAACCGGTTTCATTTATGCCCTCCGCAATTTCGGTACTGCCGCTAACAGTTTCTGTGTGTATTCCTTTTCCGGATACTGCAGAATCTGCCGGGCAGAGCCATATTCTGCCACCTGTCCATCTTTTAAAACCAGTATGGTATCTGCCAGTGCAGACACCACCCCGATGTCATGGGTTACCAGTATCATGGCTGTGCCAAAAAGTTCTCTCAGCCGCAGCATTTCCTGTACTGCCTGCCGCTGAACAGCCACATCCAGGGCACTGGTTGGCTCATCTGCCAACAGTACCGGCGGCTTCATAAGCATAGCAAAAACAATCCCAACTCTCTGGTTCATTCCTCCCGACAGTTCAAAAGGATAGCTGTTCCAAATCCTCTCGCCATCTTTAAAATACAGCTTCTCAAATAAATCCAATGCCTTCTCTTTGGCCTCTGCCCTGGTGATTTTTCTATGTGCGGAAATACTCTCATAAATCTGTTCTCCAATGGTCCGGATAGGACACAGGGAGGCGCCTGCATCCTGAAAAATCATGCCGATTTTTTCACCCCGAATCTTACGCAGTTCTTTTTCGGGCAAATCTGGAATATTCTTTTCCTGAAACCAGATATCCCCCTTTGTTACCATTCCGCCGTTTCCCAGAAGTCCCATTGCCGCTTTCAAAAGAGTACTCTTCCCACTGCCGGATTCACCTACAATACCCAGAATTTCTCCCTCATGAAGAGTAAAACTGGTATCTTGTATGACAGCCGTGCCGTTGAAACAGATTTCCACAGACTGATAGGTCAATATTTCTTTCATACTCCCTTCTCCTTCCAACAGAAACCGTCTCATGATGCAGGTGCCAAATCTACAGTAATTTCATAAAAATCACAAGGGTGCGCAGTCAGTCCGGTGACACTGGCCTTGCTGATCATGCTCATCTTCAAATGAGAGCAGAATACAAATGCATTATCATCCAAAATCGTCTGCTGCATTTGTACCGCCAATTCACTTCTGCGTTCTGTATCAAAAGTTTTTGCCATTTCCTTTTCTAACTGCTCCAGTTTATCACTGTGGTAATGTCCGTTGTTTACCGCCGAACTGTCCAGACAGTGTGTGGTAAAGAAATATTCCGGGTCTCCGGTAGGCGCTGTTACCATAGCGCTGGCATACACATCCCAGGCCGAAGCATCTGTCCGTATGCTGTTATGGTCTGCGGTACTGTTAATCTTCACATCCATTCCGATTTCTTTCAAAGTAGCCTGTGCGGATTCTGCGAGCAAAGGAAGCTCCTGACGGCTTGGGTAAGTCAGCCAACGGATTTCTAACTCCTGTCCATCCTTTTCACGAATACCGTCTCCATCAGAATCTACCCATCCAGCTTCTTCCAGGACTTTTTTTGCCCCCTCTGTATCATATATTTCTGCTGTAACTGCGTCCCCTCCAAACGTAAAGCTGTCCGGATACGCTCCGACAGCAGGGTAGCCATTTCCATCTAGCAAAGTATCTACAAATCCCTCTTTGTCAATCCCCATGGCAATGGCTTTTCGCACAGCCGAATCCTGAATCACCGGACTTTCAAAGTTCATATCAACAAAAAAAGCACGGCTGGTCGCGCAGCTTGAGAATGTATACTCCTCGTTTTCAAACAGGGGATAGCTTGCATACGGCATACCGTAAGCAGCATCAATCTCACCGGACTGCAGCGCCATAGTCAGTGTATCCCCATCTGAAATGGTGCGTACGGTAATTTCATCATATCCCGGTTCACCGTTCCAGTAGTCTTCATTTTTTACCAGTTTCAGTTCTTCGCCTGACACCAGAGATTCTGCTTTGTAAGGGCCTGTACCTGCCACAATGCCGTCTTCTGTCACTCCTGCGGATACGTCTACAATACAGCCATAAGGGTCGCTGAGGTAATTTAATAAGGTAGGCTTGGGCTCTTTTGTTTTTATGGTAACCGTCTGCCCCTCTGCTGTAATGGTATCAATCATTAAGTCACCTTTTGCACGCTCATGCACCTTTACCAAATCTTCCAGACATTCTTTTACCGCTTCACCGTCCATTTCTCTGCCGCTGGTAAACTTCACATGATCCTGCAGAGTGATTTTCCAGGTCAGTTCATCTATATTCTCATAACTTTTTGCCAGCCAGGGCTGGATTTCCATGGTATCAGAATACTTAAAAAGAGTTTCACCGATACCATACCGGATACAGGCCCAGCCGGAATAGGTATTATGAGGATTTACATCAGGCTCTTCGTTTTCAGGATTGAAGGTAGTATCTCCCAATACAAAGGTCTTTTTTCCCGTATCTTCTGCTTTTTCGGTATTTGCCTTTTTCTCTCCCCCAGAGGAGCATCCTGCCAGAAGTCCGGCTCCCAGACAGATGGTCATCAATAGTGCCGGTATTTTTTTCATGTGTTTCATGTGTTTTCCTTCCTTTCCTAAAGCGTTTTTTTATTTTCTGCGGCTGTTGCGCGGGTCTAAATAGTCCCTCACCGTATCGCCTAAAAGGTTAAAAATAACTACCACGATAAAAATCGCAATTCCCGGGCCCAGAATGACCCACGGATAAGTCTGGAGCATGCTTCTTCCGCCGCTCATCATATTTCCCAGTTCCGCCGTAGGCGGCTGTGCTCCAAGTCCCAGAAAAGACAGTCCTGCCAACTCCATCAGCATGGTTCCAATATCCAGCATGGATGTAACCAGAATCGGTCCCGCACAGTTGGGAAGAATATGTTTTACTATTATCTGTCCGGAACTGTTTCCTGCCAGCTTTGCCGCATCAATATAATTTGTGCTTTTCTGTGCCAGAGTCTGACTTCTGGCAATTCTGGCATATTTTGGCCAGCTGATAACCGCCAAAGCCAGTACCGCATTATGCAGCCCCCCATTTAACAGGGCGGCGATTGCTAATGCAAATACCAGTCCCGGAAACGCCAGACATACATCTGAAATCCGCATTACCACAGAGTCCAGAACACCCTCATAATACCCGCATAAAACACCGAGCACGGTTCCCACCAGGGTAATAATCAATACCAGAGAAAGGGTGGCCAGTACACTGGTCTGAAGACCTACCAGAATCCGTGATAACATATCACGTCCGAAGCGGTCTGTTCCCGCCGGATGTGCCGCACTGGGAGGCTGAAGTGAAATGCTGGCATCCTGGACATTGGGGTCATAAGGACAAAGCTGCTGTGCAAAAACAGCAGTCAGCAGCAATCCCGCGGCAAGAATCACAAAAACAACCAGTCTGGTTTTTATATGATTCTTTCTGATTTTCTGATTCCGCAAAGACGGCCTTTTTTTCTCTTGGCTCATGCTTTCTCACCTCCTAAACGAATTCTTGGGTCCAGAATGCGGTAAGAAAGATCCGTTATGAGATTCACACAGACATAAATAATTGCCATCCACATAACATAGGCCTGAATCATGGGATAATCTCTCATATTAATGGCGTCTACTGCCAGTTTTCCTACTCCATCCCACAAAAAGATAGATTCTACAATGGCCGTGCCGCCTAACAAACTTCCAATAGAAAGGGTAAGCAGCGTAATAATGGTCACCAGACAGGCTTTTAGCACACTTTTGTATAGTGTCACAGAAAAACGGACGCCTCTGGCTTTTGCGCCAACCACATAATCCTTACTCAGCTCGTCCAAAACAGTGGCCCGCACCTGCCGGAGATACTTTGCAGACATGGCAAGGGCAAGGGTGAGACTGGGAAGCGCCACGCTTTCCATACTGACTTCCGAAGCAATAACCGGGAACATCTTTACACGAATAGCAAAAAAATACATCAAGAGCAACGCTACAAAGAAATTAGGCATGCTGTTTCCCAAAAAGCTGGCAGCCCGGATAAGATAGTCTGTAAACCGGTTCTGTTTCACAGCTGCCAGGACTCCCAAAGGAATGGAAATGATAATGGTAAGGGCAATGGAAACCACTGTAAGCAGCAAAGTTGCCGGGAGTTTAGAGATAAAAGCAGGAAAAACCGCTTTTCCGGATATATAACTGGTCCCCATATCTCCATGAAGCAGATTTCCCAACCATACAAAATACTGTGTCAGAAAGGGCTTATCCAGCCCCAATTCTGCCCGGGCTTTGTCCATGACCTCCTGAGAAACTATCATTCCCGTATTTTCCATTTTCTGCAATACTGCGTCGCTTCCTGCCAGACGCATCATGCCAAAAGAGAGAAAAGTAATCACCAGCAGGATGGGAATTAACTGCAGCAGGCGCTTAAGGATATATTTTTTCATTTCATTCTCCTTTTCTGGCACTAATGACAAAAAGAGGATCCGGGTTATAAAATTCATCCTTTTCCATATAAATTTTTTTGCTGACACTAAAATCTAAAGACAGTTCTGATGTTCCCAGATTTCCAAGGACTCCCACATCCCAGGCAGGCCGCTGATAGGAACTGATGGGGAGCTGTCTCTTAATCTCTTCACATTCCTGCAAAAGTTCCTCTCCCAGCTTATTGTGCGCGTGATTGTTGGGCAGATGAGACGTATCTGCGCAATCGCTTGCCCCGTAGTTGGCGTCAAAATTCAGCAGACAGCCTCCCTTTTTCAACACCCGCAACCATTCCCGGTAAGCTCTGTTGGCATCCGGCAGCGTCCAGGTTAGATTTCTGGAAATAACCACATCAAAAGTTTCATCCGCAAAGGTAAGATTTTCCGCGTCCATAACCTGAAAGATACAGTCTGCTCCCTCTTCCTCTGCCAGTTCTTTTGACCTCTTTATCATATCCGGGGTCAAATCCACCCCAATCACTTCATGGCCCTGCTGCGCCAGTAAAATGGTAAAGAATCCGGAGCCGCAGCCCACATCCAGAATTTTCAGTTTTTTCTTTGGCAGGTATTTCTCTATTTCTTTTAACCACCGGTCCGCCAGACTGCTGTGCAGTTCCGCACGTCTCTGCTCCTGAAAGCTGGTACTGCGCTTTGTCCAGTACCCTGTAATTTTTTTCTTCCGGTTATCCGTCTCTCTCGAAATCTTTCCGTAGGCAATCATAGAACCGCCCTCTCTTACCTGCAGACTGCCTGTCTGATACAAGACCACACCGTCATATTCCGCCCTGCACACTTCCAGCACATTTCCCTCATAATCCTTGACCACACCCAGGACTTCTCCCTGGCGTATCATATCCCGCGGACTTTTGTAAGGATACCAGATACCGTTTTGGTTTGCCGCCTGATAGCTGACGTCTGTCACCTCCAGCGGATAATAATTTCTGTAATCTTTTTGTCCCAGATACACGCCCAGATGACACAGTATGTTTCTAACATCTCGTCTGGTAGAATGAGCTTCTTCCTCTGTCCATGCCCCCATCTGTCCCCGTTCAATCAATACCGACGGAATCCCTAGCTGTGCCGCATAATTATAGCAGCCGCCGCCTGCCACACAGGAACGCACCATATAGGGTACATCTGCCTGCTGCGCCATCTCTCTGGCTGCCTCTACCACCCGAGGCTCTGCCACACCTGCATAGTATATATAAGGTGTCAGCTTCTCATAGCTGTCACCGCTGTGCAAGTCAATATAAAAATCCACTCCCGGAAACAGTTCCTTTTCAATGGCATAAGCCAGACGCTCCATCTGGGTTCCCGTTTCTTTTCCGGGAAATACCCTGTTTAAATTCACCCCGTCTTCAAAACCTTCGCTGCCGCTGCGCATTTCAAATGCCTGGCGGTTTACCACCTTTACAATGACAACCGTACCGGCAATTTTTTCCGGATGTAAATGCTCTGCCAGCTCCATGGCTGACTGAATCCCTACATATTCCGATGCATGAATACCGGCTGTAATCAACACGGTTTTCCCCGGTTTTTCTCCGTTCAAAATAGTCACAGGCAGTTCAAATTCTCCGTTTCCCACGAAAAGATAACCGCTTTTTTTCTCTCCCGGTTCTGCCTGAAAATTTCCCAGGCGAAATACTTTATTTTTTTCCATTTTAATCTGTCCTTTATCTCCAACTAGGCTGTTTTTTGGAGTCATTTTATCAAATTTCACCTCTGCAAACAAGCCCCCTGGGGGGATTCTCCCCAGGGCAAAAACTGCCTTTTTCGGCAGAAATCGTTTTTTTTTGCAAAAATACATGTTTCCCTTGCATACAGAGGGATTTCAACGTATTATGAAATAGGCAGGATTTTTCTGCCCATAATTTTGTGAAAAACCAATGGAGGTATATAAATATGGAAAAGAAAGAACGCATGGTGGGAACCATTTCAAGAGGTGTCAGAGCCCCGATTATCCGCAAAGGTGACAACCTTTCCGAAATCGTAGTAGACTGCGTGCTGAAGGCTTCCGAAAGCGAAAACTTTGAAATTCACGACAAAGATGTTATTGCCGTAACAGAGGCTGTTGTAGCCAGAGCCCAGGGAAACTATGCCGGTGTAAAGGACATTGCTGCGGACGTAAAAGAAAAATTCGGTGATGATACGGTAGGCGTGATTTTCCCCATTTTAAGCCGCAACCGCTTTTCTATCTGTTTAAAAGGAATTGCCATGGGATGCAAAAAAATCGTGCTCATGCTCAGCTATCCTTCTGACGAAGTGGGCAATCATCTGGTAGACCTGGACCTTTTGGATGAGAAAAATGTCAATCCCTGGTCTGATGTGCTCACAGAGGAAACTTACAGAGAATTATTCGGATACGAAAAACACGTTTTCACGGGTGTGGACTATGTAGAATATTACAAACAGCTGATTCAGGAAGCCGGTGCAGAAGTGGAAATCCTTTTTGCAAACAATCCAAAAGCTATCCTTTCTTATACAAAAAGCGTACTGGCCTGTGATATACACACACGCCAGAGAACAAAACGCATCTTAAAAGCCAACGGTGCAGAGAAAGTTTATTCTTTAGACGACATTATGACGAAGAGCATAAATGGCAGCGGCTACAATGATACATACGGTCTTCTGGGTTCCAATAAAGCCACAGAAGATACGGTAAAACTTTTCCCGATTAAGTGTGAAGAAGTCGTATCTGCCATTCACAAATCCATGATGGAAAAAACAGGTAAAAACGTAGAAGTAATGGTTTATGGCGACGGTGCGTTCAAAGACCCGGTTGGAAAAATCTGGGAGCTGGCTGATCCTGTGGTTTCTCCGGCCTACACCAGCGGACTGGAAGGCACACCAAACGAAGTGAAGCTGAAATATCTGGCCGACAACGACTTTGCGCAGTTATCCGGTACTGAGTTAAAAGATGCTATTAAGCATTACATTACAGTAAAAGATGAGAAAGCTGCCAGCTTGAAGGGCACTATGGTGACACAGGGAACTACTCCGAGACGTCTGACCGATCTTTTGGGTTCTCTTGCTGACCTGACTTCCGGCTCCGGAGATAAGGGAACTCCGATTATTTACATTCAGGGATATTTTGACAATTACGCGAAATAAATGCAACGGCAGAAAAAAGCGCCTCACCATATCGGGCAGGCGCTTTTTTCTATTAAATACAAGTTTCGTTTGTCATCCAATCCAGTATTTTCTGAATCTCTTTATCCCAGTAATCCCAGTTGTGCATAGCCCCTTCGGTTTCTGACCAGGTAAGCTTTGCTCCCATTTCTTCCAGACGCCGTTTTGCGTCCAGATTCATTTCATACAGAAAATCTTTTGTTCCGCATGCCTGATACAATTCCGGAATCACTCCGTTTTCCCGGCAGCGCTGATACAGTTCAAAAATATCTTTCTCTGTACCCGCAAGCTGCTCCGGATTTTCAAAAATATTTTCCCAGACAAAAGGTCCCTCCACCTTTCCATCCCGGCACTGTTTACCCAGTTCTGCAATGTCCATGGCAGCGGACATACCCGCAATCTTGCTGTAGCGCTCCGGGCAGGACAGACCCACATACCAGGCTCCATAGCCGCCCATGGAAAATCCGGCAACAAAAGTATCTTCCCGTTTTTCAGAAACTGGAAACAGAGCTGTGACAAATGCAGGAAGTTCCTCTGTAATATAGGTAAAATAAGGATTTCCATGATACATATTCTGGTAAAAACTGTTTTCCACAGAAGCCATCACCGCAACTATTTGATGGGACTGGGCATATCGTTCAATATTGCTGAAGCGTACCCAGCTGCTGCAGTCCCCATAGGCTCCATGCAGCAGATAGACCACCGGAAGTCCTTTTTTATAATCGTACCGCTTCTTTGTTTCCTCTCCGGTAATCTGTTCCTGTCCCTCAGGTGTGGGAATAATCACTTGAATCTGCGTATTGTGCTGCAATGCGGTACTATAATATTGACAGTTCAAAAACATGGCCATTCCACCTTATCTTTTTTCCAAAAGTTTCTTTGCATTTTCCTCTACCTTTTTCTTATTCAATGGGTATAAAAATACCAGAGATAAGAACATCAGTACAAAAGCAATACCCGGAACCAGACAGGTAATGTTATAGATTCCATTGACAACCGGGGTGTCAAAAGCGGTAGCAGTAGAGTATCCAACCATAGAAAGCAGTACCCCTGTCAAACCGGAAGACAAAGCCTGTCCCAGTTTTCTGCAGAAAGAGTAAATAGAATATACAGTTCCGTCAGAACGGCTTCCTGTTTTCACTTCTGTATCATCAATAACGTCCGTAATCATTGCCCAGCAAATCAGAATGAACATAGATACACCTACCCAGGTAATGCAGTAGCACACCATCCACACAATGACGTTTTTTGTGTGCAGAACAAAGGCTGCCAGCATGGGAACCGCTCCCAAAACAGAAGCTACAATGGCAATCTCTTTCTTTCCGATTTTCTTTGCAAAAGTTTCAATGAATGGAGACATAGCCAGTGTAATCATATGTCCAATCAGAGAAATCACGGAAAGAATTGCAATATTTCTAAAATAATTTGGATACAGATAAGCTCCCATATTTCCAAGAGAAATCTGTGCCAGAATCAGGAATAAAGAGGTAACGGAAATTCCGATTAATGCTTTATTTTGAATTAGGCTGTTTATCAGGAACATCACAGAAAATTTTTCTGTTTTCTGCTCAATTTTCACACGTTCTGTAACCAGATTGTAGCACAGCAGATAGCAGATTACTGCCAAAACTGAACAAACCACGGCTGCAATGCTCATTCTCGTTCCGGAAAGCCACTGCTTTCCTTCACTGTCTGTATAATATACAAACAATGGCAGAATTACACCAATGGCAATGTTTCCCAGTGTTGCACCAATGGTTCTCCAGTTAGAGAGAGACGTTCTGTCTTCCGGTTTTTCGGAAATTGCAGAAGCCATAGAGCCATAAGGAATGTTAATTCCCGTATAGCAGACACTTCCCCACAACAGATAGGAAAAGAACATCCAGAACACCTTAAAAGCCATAGGCATGTCCTGGAACCAGGTAGCATACAAAAGCACTGACGCCACTGCCACCGGGCCGCACATCCGCTTAAGCCATGGTGCAAATTTTCCTTTTGCTGTAGGTCTGCTTCTATCTACAATCTGTCCCATGGTGATATCAGTCACCGCATCCACAAATCTGGCTCCCATCATCATCATTCCCACGATAGCCGCAGAAACACCCATAATATCCGTATAAAACTTTAACAACATCATAGAGGACAATACGAAAGTAAGGTCATTTCCGAAATCACCAAACATATAGCCCACTTTATCTCGTATTCCAAACGGTTTTACATTCTTTTTCGTTGTGCTCATAGCAAACCTCCATTTTCTTTTTTTACATTCCGATCATATCGAACTGTTCAAAAGATACGACTACTTTGTAATTCTTCTTTGGATTTTTATATTTAATCTGAACTGATTTCAGACTCTGGCTGTAGTACCATCCAAACTCTGCCTCTTCAAATTTTCTCCTATGCAGAAAATGGGGTACTTCCTGTCCGTCCGCCTGTACCCAGTAAGGCGCTTTTTCCCGGTGAATCATGTCGATGTGCATATCTTCCACCGCAGTTTCGTAGGAACCTTCATGGACAAAAGACAGCACTGTCTGCTCGCCGGCCTGCATAGCAATCCGGGTTTTCAGATATGCCCCTTTTGTATATTCCATTGTAGCGCCGTCATCTTCATACAGAGTAAAGGCTCCGTTCCGGCCTGCTTCACATATTATCCGGATTGCAGTTACTTTCTGCTGCATAAGATTGTTCAATTTATGCGCTGCCATAGGAATAATAGCTCCGCTTCTGATAAACAGCGGAATGCTTCCCAGTTCTACCGGAAGTTCTACTGTCTGTCCTCCCTGATATGGGGTTCTGTTATAGAAATCATAGAAGATTTCGCCTTCCGGAAGATACACTTTTCTGGTCTTTGCACCTTTTTCCACCACATTAGCTACCAGCAGAGAGTCTCCGAACATAAAGTCCACACCCTCATCATAGCACTTGCTGTCATGCTGGAAAGCACTGCACATGGGTTCCATAATAGGAAGTCCAGTTTCATGGGCCCGTTCCATGAGAGAATACAGATACGGAATCATCTGATACCGAAATTCAATGGCTTGGCGGATTTCCTCTTTGCAGCCGCTGTACATCCACGGTTCCGTCACCGTATTGTCAATATTTGTAGAATGGATGGAAAATCTTGGCTGGAAAATTCCATTCTGAATCCACCTTACCAGAAGTTCAGCCTCCGGTGCTGGTCCGTAAAATCCTCCGATATCACATCCCTGGTTTGCCACACCGGACAGACTCATGCCCAGAATGGTGGCAATGTTGTATTTTAACGAATCCCAGCAAGTCAGATTGTCTCCGGCCCAGGTCTGTGCATATCTCTGTATTCCACTGTGCCCGGAACGACAGACAATATAAGGTCTCTGGTTTTCAAAAGTTTCCTCAATGGCTTCATCTGTCACATGGCACATAATATTAGACATCACTGCTTTAAGCTGTCCAATCGTTCCGCCTTTTCCTTCAAAGAAACAGCGGCAGTCCTTATCCACCATACTGTCATACTCACAGTTATCATTCCATACAGAATTGGTACCATAGTCCAGAACATTTTCTTTCAGAAGCGCTTTCCACTCTTCTCTGGTAGACGCCTTGGTGAAATCCACAAACATTCCCTTTCCGCCCCACCAGGTTCCGATTCCCGGCTCATCCGTTTCACTGTCTTGAACAAACATACCCTTTTCTTTCATCTCTTCCAGCATTGGATGTACCAGAAGCATTCCCGGCTTTACATTGGGAGAAACACAGATTCCACGCTCCTTCATCTGGCTGAAAAACTCTTTTGGCTCTTTAAATCGTTTCTTATTCCAGGTAAATACGCAGCGTTTGATTCCCTCCTGTGTTTCAATAGCACAGTATCCGGAAGATAACTGAAATCCGTCTGCAGGAATTCCCTCTTCTCTGGTTGTGTCAATAAATTCTAAGATGGCGTCATCGCAGTCTGCTTCCAGTTCGGGATAATACATAGAAGACCCCAGATACCCCAGAGCATAGACAGGAAGCATAGCAGATTTTCCGGTCAGGTCTGTATAACGCTCTACCACATCCCGGACTGCCGGACCTGCAATCAGGAACAGATCGATATCTCCTCCGTCTGTGCGATAACGGCTGTGACGCTTCCAGTAATTGCTCTTTTCTTTACCCATATCAAAATCACATTCATAAGTATTGTGGTAAAAATATCCCACGGCTTTCTGATGTTTCCGGTTCAGTTTAATGTAAAACGGAATGTGTTTATAAAGAGAATCTGTTTCCTTTGGGTCATATCCCATGGCGTCCTTGGGGCTCATTCCCATAAACTTCTGAGCCTTATTGAACACCCCGCTCTTTTCTCCGAATCCGTAAAAACAGTCGTCCTCGGAAATTTCGCTGGTATGAATTCTACGGTGATTGCTGTCTTCCATATAAGCAAGGTCTACAATGTCTGCATGCAGCAACGTGTTATCCCTGTCGTATACACAAATACGGAATGGATTCTTCTCCACCTCTACACGCAGCAGTTTTCCCTGCAGGATTGCTTTTTCTTCACCATCTGTTAATTCTGCTTTTGCCGGCTGTACCCGTGTCCGGTATTTCTTCATGAACACATCCATCCGGTCTTCCCAGGCTGTCATTACAAGACTATAAGATTCCTCTGCAAACTCCCCGTCAAAGCCTGCCCGGATTCTTAAAATAGAATCTGTCAAAAACAGAATACGGATTTCTACACTGTTCGTAGAAACAGAAAAATAATCGCCAATCTGTTTCACCTCTCCTGCCTTTAAACATAGTTTCATGATGTTCCTCCTCATGTCTTCTTACACAATTTGCGGTTTTATTATAATGACTTCTCATTGAAAAAAGTAGACTAAAATTGCTTTAAACCATTGATTTTTTTACTTATTTTGCTATTTTCCAAGAGAGACAAAGCACATTTTTCCGCTCTGTTTCTGAAATAAGACATAGCATTGCGCCATGTCTTATTTTTAGAAGAAATTATTTTATCCTAATTTTCTGCCTACATAAATCATGTTAGGGTCTTCGATCCCATTAATCTGAGCCAGGTGTTGATAGCTGGTGCCGTATTGAGCCGCAATGCCAGAGAGCGTATCCCCGGGTTTTACAAGGTAATACTGTGCATCCCGATACAGACCCCGAATATCTCCATCATTTACCCAGCAAAAACCATCGTCCAACAGATAGGGATTCCTGGCACCGGCCCGGATCTTTGTAATAACTCCGTGGTTCCTTGCCATTTCAGATGCCGGAATAGCTTCGCTGCTTGGGGCTGTGCTGGAAGCATAACAGGTAGAAAATACCACCTGCTCCCCTACCTTATATTGGTAGGTCGACGGTTTCGACTGTGGAACTGTTTCACTTTCTCCCCCTTGTCCTACATACTTGTCCCAGGCTGCTGCATCTCCATAAAAAATAGAGCAATCCAGATTTCCATCATATCCTTTCAGGCGGCCTACAGACGTCCACTGCCACAGGGCTATGGTCTTCCAGTATTTTACAGATGGGGCTGGTTCGGCTTCGGCCATATTCCAATTATAATCCGGGATGTTATCCCGGTACTTTGCACACCACAGGCCATAGTTTCCTGCTGCCACTGCAGACCAGTCATAAGCATTTACAACACTCTCTGCCGTATAGAGCATGGGCTTGCAGCCATATGCCTTTTCCACGATTTGCAGCCACCTCAGAGCCCACCCGATATCTGATGTGTCTTTGCCTTCCCAGTCAAGTACTGGAATGGCTTTTCCAATATATCCCTTTGTATTTTTAATAAAAAACTGAGCTTCTGCTTCTGCCGTATTTCCGTTTCCATTTCTGGCAAAATGATATACCCCCAGCTTCTTTCCTAATTTTAAGGCTTCCTGAAATTCTCCGTCACAGTAAGGATTTACATAGGTACATCCTTCTGTTGCTTTTACGATAAGAGCATCAAAATCCATTACTCTCTGGTTCATATCTGCCTGATGGGAAGATGCATCAATTACTCTCAAACTCATATCATGCTCCTTTCTGCCGGCTATGCCGGTGCAATAAAATAAAACGTTATAATTTACCTTCTAAACACTCTTTATATTGGATTCCGTTGCCTATCTCTGAGACTGAAAAATAAATCCCTGATATGAGCACCGCCATTGTGCATAAAATGAACAAAGCCACTAACACTTTTGTCCGGGGATTTTATTTACCGAAGTTGTACTTCTCTGCTTTCTTTTCCGGCTACTCTATCCCATATTGGATCAGTTGTAGCCCTTAAAACTTGTATCTGGAATATACCCCTCCTTCACTATAAATTTATGCATAAAAATAAGACCTGTGAAGGTCTTCCTCTGATTTCCGTGTAAGATTCACTTATGTTTCTTTCCACTCTATCAATTTCATTTGCCTGTTTCACCATACAGCATTAAAATCACATAGTAAAATTATCACGCCAGTCGAAATACGGTAAAGTTTTGAGGTTTCTCTTATATTTGCCGTCCTTCTATGGACTTTTGATATATATCGCCAAAGCAAGTGATTCTCTTTATTTCCTCTTGATCCTAAACGTTCCTATTGGCATATGTTTTATTTTTCTCCAGAACCAAGAAACAAATATGCCTATACCTACAAACACTGAAATTTCCGGAATCCAAAATATCATAAGCATTACTACAATATAAAATATCATTTTTATCCATGGTTTCCTTCTCATCTTGAATCCCTCCCTATATAGTCAAGTCTTTTTTCCTTATTTTTCAAGGATTTTTTAGTTCCATATCTCAGATGAATGAGCCAAGAGTATGGACATTTCTCTGTATCTGGTACGAAAGTAGAGGGTTTTGCGTACACGAAATAAAACGTCATCATTTTTTGTTCTACATGGCCTTGTGTACCCCCATCCTTCTACGGCAGCGAACCTCCCGTGTCTACCAGGATCACCTGCATTTCTGCCGGATCCTAACTTCCTTCGTCCCGCCTGTCCATAACCAGGGTGTCAGCTTAGCTCCTTTACAGGGTCATGCCCTATGGAAAATATTCCTGCCGACTACTGGCTCATTCTTTTGTGTTAAGTCTTACTGACCTGTTTTAGTATCAATCCCTCGCGGCACCTTACGGCGGACGTTTCCCCGCTTCGCTCTTCATACTTTTCAGCCCTTGTGTCACAGCTGAATTCAACTCTCTGCCTCTATAACGAAAAGCTCAATTCAACCGTGACAGAGGATTCCCTGTTTTGTTTCTGTTTACTATGCTTTCTGTAGCTGTGGTCTCTTGATATCATTCACCAGTTTCAATGGATCATAATCCACACCTTTTGTCAGTATCGCAAAGAATACCCTTAGCACCTT
Organism: Candidatus Blautia stercoravium; assembly: GCA_019114495.1. GTDB lineage: Bacteria > Bacillota > Clostridia > Lachnospirales > Lachnospiraceae > Blautia > Blautia stercoravium. The sequence continues at coordinate 992 of DXFK01000148.1, read as the reverse complement.
ACATGCCACTGCTACTACAGACTGCATCTTCTTTAATGGGTTTTCCTTGCGCGTTCGGTAATACTCATGGATTTCCCTGAACTCTGCATTCTTCCCCACCAAGGATATCGCCGCTTCATACAGCACATATCTCAATCGCTTTCTGCCTCTGTAACTGATCCTGCTTTCTCCGTTATGCTTTCCGGAAGCATTTGCTACAATTGCATAACCTGCCAGCTTTTGCAGCTGCTTCGGATTATCAAAACATCCAATGTCACCTACCTCTGCAATAAATCCACTAACAGTAACCAGACCGATTCCCTTGATCTCCATCCGTTTATCAACATATGGAATCTCTTTCAGTTTCTCTTCCATGTTTTGGAGCAGTTCCTCCAGTCTTGACGCATATACATCCATATCCTTCAGCAGATTCCTCAATTCAAACCTCGCTGCTTCCGGTGCCTCCTTGCTTCCAACGCTATGCTCTGCGGCTGATACCAGGGTCTTTGCCCTCTTCATTCCTGCGCCTCTCAGCTTCGCATCTCTCCATATCTTGTTTACACCTTCCGCACCAAGTTTGCAGATGTCCTCCGGCAACGGTGCTTCCTTCAGCACCATCCGCCCGCTGACTGCTTTTAAATCCCCATAAACGTCTTTATATTCAGGAAAGCAAATAGCAACCATCTGGCGAGCCGGTTCTTGATTCTCGTAAGCTCTTCCTGCGTCTGGAAACGAAGGTTCGATAAGCTCCTGATCTCCGCATAAATACCAGTTGGTATATAGGGATAAGAAAAGCGTCCTTCATTGACCAGTGCCGCAATTGTCTTCGGATCCTTGCGGTCATTCTTGTTGGGGTTGTTGTCGTCCAGTTCTTTTGACTTTTTGACATGATGCGGATTCACATGTACAGGCTTCATTCCACTGTCCTGCAGGAATTTTCCCAGCGCAAACCAGTAATGTCCGGTCGGCTCCATTCCGGGAATCACAGCAGTTTTACCTTGTTTTTCTGAGAT
>DXFK01000147.1 GCA_019114495.1 Candidatus Blautia stercoravium | reverse complement strand
TCTTTCCACAGGGCGCCGCTTCCACAACCGATTTCCAGAATGTTCATATTTTCAGTGATTTCACACTGCTCGAACAGCCAGGGAAACCATCCTTGTCTGTTTTTTGAATAAAGGCTGTGAAGATGAATTCTCGCAGAAATATTATTGGAATTCTGATACTGGCTTTTCATACTTTTTTCCATATTGGTAAGATGAATCAGATTTAGCATATGACTCCAGTTGACAGCATGGTTGGTACGGATTTCTTCTGTGGTATCCTGTATGGCTTTTTCCACCATCTGAAGCTGTTCTATACGGTCTTTAATCAACTTTTGCTGCAGATTCAGAGAATTTAGCATAAAATGATAATCTGTATCGTTAATGGTCATTTCTTTAATATCATCAAGAGAAAATCCCAGATATTTTAACAGTAAAATCTGCTGCAGGCGGGCGAAATCCCGGTCAGTATAAAAACGGGAACCTGAGGGGGATACATAAGAGGGTTTCAATATATTCTGTTTATCATAAAAACGTACAGTCCGGACAGAGATGTTTGCCATTTTGGCAAACTGACCGGAGGTATAGTAGCCGGGAAGCTTCATTGAGAGTTCCTCCATTTCTTATTATGGTAAATATTATAATAAAAAACAGGGGGAAAGGGAAACTTTTTTGTACGGTATGGAAAAAAATAAGAAAATAAAAAAGAAAATATTAAAAAGCAGAAGGAAATCTGGTATAATTAAACAAAAAGTGTAAAAAAAAAGAACGATTGTACAAAGGAGCTTGTTATGGCAAAATATTTTGGAACAGACGGTTTCCGGGGAGAAGCTAATGTGGACTTAACTGTAAATCATGCGTATCAGATTGGGCGTTTTTTGGGCTGGTATTATGGCAGAAAAAAGCAGCCGGATGAAAAGTGCAGGATATTGATAGGAAAAGATACCAGACTGTCCTCCTACATGTTTGAATATGCATTGGCATCCGGAATTACTGCTTCAGGGGCAGATGCGTGTTTGCTGCATGTAACAACGACTCCTTCTGTAGCTTATGTTGTCAGAACCGAAGATTTTGACTGTGGAGTAATGATTTCTGCAAGTCATAATCCCTATTATGACAATGGTATTAAGCTGATTAACGCAGCTGGTGAGAAGATGGATGAGGATACGCTTCTGAAAGTGGAAGCCTATATGGACGGTATTTCGGGTGAGATTCCTTTTGCGTATAAAGAAAAAATCGGCTGCACTGTGGACTATTCCCAGGGACGCAGCAAATATATGAATTATTTGATTTCCCTTGCGGTAAAATCTTACAGAGGAAAGAAGGTAGGGCTGGATTGTGCAAACGGAAGTGCCTGGATGCTGGCTAAGCAGGTATTCGATGCTTTGGGTGCGGAGACTTATGTGATAAATAATCATCCCGACGGAAATAATATCAATGAAAACTGTGGGTCTACCCATATAGAAGAACTTCAGAAATTTGTAACAGAGAATCATTTAGATGTGGGATTTGCTTTTGACGGAGATGCAGACCGCTGTCTTGCTGTGGATGAAAACGGTAAGCTGGTAGACGGAGACGCCATTATCTATATTTATGGCCGTTATCTCAAAGAAAGAGGAAAGCTGACAGGGAATAAAGTCGTTACTACGGTTATGTCTAATTTCGGTCTTTATAAGGCTTTGGATGAGATTGACGTGGCTTATGAAAAAACAGCAGTAGGCGATAAGTATGTATATGAAAGCATGTCAGATAACGGATACCGTATTGGCGGCGAACAGTCAGGGCATATTATTTTCCGTAAATATGCGACTACCGGAGACGGAATTCTCACAGCCATTAAGCTAATGGAGGTTATGCTGGCTAAAGACCAGACCCTTTCTCAGCTGGCAGAGCCGATGAAGGTATATCCCCAGGTGTTGGTAAATGTGAGAGTAAAAAATAAGAAAGCAGCGCAGGAAGACCCGGCTGTACAGGCAGCAGTGAAAGCAGCAGAGGAAAAACTGGGAGACAGGGGAAGAATCCTCGTGCGGGAAAGCGGTACAGAGCCTGTGATCCGCGTTATGGCAGAGGCAGCAGAAAAAGCAGAATGTGAAAGGCATGTGCAGGAAATCGTAGACGTTATTATAAAACAGGGACATCAGGAGGCATAAAATATGTGTGGAATCGTTGGATATGTGGGAAAGGAAAATGCAGCGTCTATTTTAATAGACGGACTTTCAAAACTGGAATACAGGGGCTATGACTCTGCCGGTATTGCAGTGCTGGATGACAGCCAGGAGAACAAAGAAATCGAAGTTATCAAAGCGAAAGGCCGTCTGCAGGCTCTTCGTGAAATGACAGATAATGGAAGGGCAGTCAAGGGCTGCTGCGGAATCGGTCATACCCGGTGGGCAACTCATGGTGAGCCTTCTGTGGTGAATGCACACCCTCATGTATCAAAAGACAGAAAAATTGCAGTAGTACACAACGGAATCATTGAAAATTACAAGGAAATCAAAGAATATTTGCAGAAAAAGGGTTATGAATTTGTATCCGAGACAGATACAGAAGTCATTGCACATCTTCTGGACTACTATTACAAAGGAAACCCACTGGAAGCCATCACAAAAGTGCTGGGAAGGGTGAGAGGTTCTTATGCCCTGGGGATCCTGTTTCAGGAAAATCCGGGCATGATGTATGCAGTGAGAAAAGACAGCCCTCTGATTATCGGAAAATCCGCCCAGGGAAATTTTATTGCGTCGGATGTTCCTGCAATTTTGAAGTATACAAAGACGGTATGTTATATTGATGACAGAGAAATTGCAGAAATTACAGCAGACAGCATTCGTTTTTATGATGTGGACCAGGAAGAACTGCAGAAAGAATTCAAGACCGTAGAGTGGGACGCGAAAGCGGCTGAAAAAGAAGGATTTGAACACTTTATGCTGAAGGAAATCTACGAACAGCCAAAAGCAGTGGCAGATACCATCAGCCCCAGAATTAAAAACGGGAAAATTGCGATTGATGAGTTGGAAATGACAGATGAGGATATTAAGAATGTGAGCCGTATTCAGATGGTGGCCTGCGGTTCTGCTTATCATGTGTGTGTATGCGCCAAGTATGTGCTGGAGGAATTGACCCAGATTCCGGTAGATGTGGATTTGGCGTCTGAATTCCGGTATAGAAATCCGCTTCTGACAGAAAACACTCTGGTCATTGTGGTGAGCCAGTCCGGTGAGACAGCAGATTCGCTGGCAGCTTTAAGAGAATCTAAGAAAAGAGGCTATAAGGTACTGGGAATTGTAAATGTAGTGGGAAGTTCTATTGCCAGAGAAGCGGACAGTGTGTTCTATACCTGGGCAGGACCGGAGATTTCCGTGGCAACAACGAAAGCCTACAGCACACAGTTGGCAGCCGTATATCTGATTGGTCTGCTTTTCGGAAAAGTAAGAGGCACGATTAAGGACAAAGAATATAAAGAATATATTCAGGAACTGGGAAAACTTCCGGAGAAAATTCAGAGGATTCTGGACGAAAAGGAAAGAATTCAGTGGCTGGCAAATAAATATTCCCATGCAAGAGATGTATTTTTCATCGGGAGAGGATTGGACTACGCCATTTCTTTGGAGGGCTCTTTGAAACTGAAGGAAATTTCCTATATTCATTCTGAGGCTTATGCAGCAGGAGAATTGAAACACGGTACGATTTCTCTTATTGAAGAAGGCGTTCTGGTCATTGGAGCAGCTACACAGCCTGCATTATTTGAAAAGGAAATCAGCAATTTGGTAGAGGTGCGAAGCCGTGGAGCGTCGGTATTGGGATTGACTTCTTACGGAAATTATACAATGGAGGATATTGCGGACTTTACCGTGTATGTGCCTAAAACAAAAGATGCTTTTACCACCAGTCTGGCGGTGATTCCTCTGCAGCTTTTAGCATATTATATCTCGGTGGCTAAGGGACTGGATGTGGATAAACCTAGAAATCTGGCAAAAAGTGTTACAGTAGAATAAAAGAAGATACAGAAGATGTCGGACAGAAAAAGGAGCTGTGTCCGGCATCTTTTCTCATTGGGGGCACATTGACTTGTATAAGATATTTTGCTAGAATAATTCTGCACAAATGATGATTCCGAAAGAAAGGTGCTGGTATGAATTATATTGTTTTGGACTTAGAGTGGAATCAATGTCCTTATGGAAAGGAAAGAGAAAATAAGAAACTGCCTTTTGAGATTATTGAGATAGGTGCGGTGAAGCTGAATGAGAAATGGGAAATTGTGGATTCTTTTCAGCAGATTATAAAACCCTGTGTTTATCGAAAACTCCATTTTCGGACAAAAGAGATTTTGGATATTGATGCATCGACACTGGGAAAGGGGATGCCTTTTGCAAAAGCAGCAAAGCAGTTTATGAAGTGGTGCGGACCTGAGGTAAAATTCTGTACCTGGGGCTGTTCGGATTTGGTTGAACTGCAGCGAAACCTGAAGTATTATCGAATGATAAATCTTTTAAAAGGGCCTGTTTTCTATTATGATGTGCAGAAATTGTTTGGATTGTTTTACGAAGGAGAAAAAACTTCCAGATCTCTGGAATATGCCATAGATTTCCTGCGTATGGGAAAAGAGGGAAAATTCCACAGAGCGCTGAATGATGCTTATTACACTGCCGAAATCCTGCAGAAGATTCCCGAAGCTTTTGTACAGGAACATTATTCTATTGACTGCTATCAGAACCCAAAGGCCAGAGGCGAAGAAATCTATCGGGTTTTTGAAAACTATTCTAAGTATATTTCCAGAGAGTTTTATTCAAAAGAAGAAGCTATGGAGGACCGGGAAGTAACAAAAACAAAGTGTTTTCTCTGCGGTCAGACAGCCAGAAAGAAGATACGCTGGTTTTCCCTGAATCCCAAATCCCATCTCTGTCTGGCGTACTGTCCGGAGCATGGGTACTTTAAAGGCAAGGCCAGGATAAAGAAGACAGATGAGGGAAAATATTATGTAGTCAGGACTCTGAAACAGATAGAGGAAGAAGATGCAGATTTGATTCGGCAGAAAAAGGAAGAGCTGCGGAAGAAGA
>DXFK01000146.1 GCA_019114495.1 Candidatus Blautia stercoravium | reverse complement strand
AGAAAAATGACAGCAAAAAGAAAATTCAGGACGCTCATGAGGCCATTCGTCCAACAGATATCCGGAGACTTCCGCTATCCGTAAAAGAATCGCTTTCCAGAGACCAGTACAGACTATACCAGCTTATCTGGAAACGCTTTGCTGCCAGTAGAATGCAGCAGGCCACTTATGAGACGACCTCTGTGAAAATCCAGGGCGGGGAATATTATTTTACAGTAGCTGCGTCAAAGCTGAAATTTGACGGTTTCATGGCTGTTTATACCCAGGATGAGGATGGAAAAGCAGAAAACCAGCTGCTTGTGAAAAGCTTGGATGAAAATACAGAAATCAGCCTGAAGGGCTTTAAAGAACAGCAGCATTTTACACAGCCGCCGGCTCATTATACAGAAGCAGCTCTTGTAAAAACACTGGAGGAGCTGGGAATCGGAAGGCCAAGTACCTATGCGCCCACCATTACTACCATCATAGCCAGACGGTATGTGGCAAAAGAAAATAAGAACCTGTACATGACAGAATTGGGAGAAGTGGTCAATAAGATTATGAAAGAAGCTTTCCCAAGCATTGTGGATGTAAACTTTACCGCTACCATGGAGGAACTTCTGGACTCTGTGGGAGAAGGCAAGATAGAGTGGAAGACCGTAATCCGAAACTTCTATCCGGATTTAGATGCAGCCGTAAAGACGGCGCAGAAGGAACTGGAGCAGGTGAAGATTGAGGACGAGGTTACAGATGTTGTTTGTGAACAGTGCGGACGGAATATGGTTATTAAATACGGACCCCACGGAAAATTCCTGGCATGTCCCGGTTTCCCGGAATGTAAGAATACGAAGCCGTATCTGGAGAAAATCGGAGTATCCTGTCCGCTGTGCGGAAAAGATGTGGTGGTGAAGAGAAGCAAAAAGGGACGTCTGTATTACGGATGTGAAAACAATCCGGAGTGCGAGTTTATGTCCTGGCAGAAGCCGTCAAAAGAGAAGTGTCCTTCCTGCGGAGGCTATATGCTGGAAAAGGGCAGCAAGCTGGTATGTGCGGATGAGCACTGCGGCTATGTGATGATGAAACCAAAAGAAGCCGCAGAAGCGTCAAATAAATAAAAGAGGAAGATACAGTCTGGTGTCTGAAGAGATGTCAGACTGTTTTTCTGCTCTTTATAAAGTCCATTGTTTCAGTAATAGGAATTATTAGAAAAACTATAGAAAAGACTGAAAATAGCAAAACTACACGTTGATTTCACGGATATTGTATGTTAAAATGAATGGAACAAGAGAATTCGTAACGGTAATTTGTGTTTTTGCCACTGAAACAGACACTATGAGGTAAAAAGGAGAGGAGGTTCGCCATGAGCGTACAATTATTAGACAAGACTAGAAAGATCAATAAGCTTCTTCACAACAATCACGCGTCAAAGGTACTTTTCAATGATATCTGTGAGGTTATGGTAGAGACATTAAGTTCCAACATTCTGGTCATAAGCAGGAAGGGAAAAGTCCTGGGTGTGGGAACCTGCCCTGGTGTAGAGCGCATTACAGAACTGATCGACAGTGAAGTAGGCGGCTATATTGACAGACTTTTAAATGAAAGGCTTTTGGGTGTACTGTCTACAAAGGAAAACGTAAATCTGCAGACTCTGGGTTTTGAAGACCCGCAGATTGGACGGTATATGGCCATTATCAGTCCCATTGATATTGCGGGAGAGCGCTTGGGAACACTGTTCATGTACCGCAGCCAGAAACCGTATGATATTGAAGACATTATTGTCAGTGAATACGGAACAACGGTTGTGGGACTGGAAATGATGCGTTCTGTGCATGAAGAAAATGCAGAGGAGAACCGAAAAATCCAGGTGGTAAAATCAGCCTTTAATACTCTTTCTTTTTCAGAATTGGAAGCCATTATTCATATTTTCGATGAATTAGACGGTGACGAAGGAATTCTGGTGGCCAGCAAAATCGCAGACCGAGTGGGTATCACCCGTTCAGTGATTGTTAATGCCCTGCGGAAATTTGAAAGCGCTGGAGTCATTGAATCACGTTCTTCCGGTATGAAGGGAACTTATATCAAGGTATTGAATGAAGTGATTTTTGACGAACTGGAAGAAATCAAGAAACGGAAGCTGGTAAAGAAACAGTAAAGAGACTGTTATGAGACTGCCGTTTAAAACAGCCGTGACAAATTCTGCAGGATTTGTCACGGCTGTTTTGAGCGGCAGTTTTCTGTTTATAAACTAAATATAAAATCTGCACAAAAAAGAAAAAGGGAAATATAGTGAGAAAATAAATGAAAATAAGAGATATAAAGAGTAAAGCAGGAGAAATAGGTTCATGTAGCCGCTTGCGAAAATGTCTTAAATTAACTAATATATGACTATCGGTTAGCACTCGATAGAAATGAGTGCTAATAACAAAAGACGGAATGATTAAGGAGGAAATAGATATGAAGTTAGTACCATTAGGAGACAGAGTTGTATTAAAACAGTTAGTTGCAGAAGAGACAACCAAATCAGGTATTGTACTGCCGGGGCAGGCTCAGGAAAAACCACAGCAGGCAGAAGTTGTTGCAGTTGGTCCTGGCGGAGTTGTAGACGGAAAAGAAGTTAAAATGGAAGTTGCAGCAGGCGACCAGGTTATCTATTCCAAATATGCCGGAACAGAGGTA
>DXFK01000020.1 GCA_019114495.1 Candidatus Blautia stercoravium | reverse complement strand
CATCATTAAATTTGTAACCAATCCCCCAGATAGTTAAAATGTATGTGGGGGAATCCGGGGCAGGCTCAATCTTTTTCCGCAGTTTCCGGATAAAAGCCATGATGTTACTGTTATCCAGAAGATAATCCTCCTCCCATACCGCACGGTAAATCTGTTCTTTTGTAAAAACTTCTCCACGATTCTTAGCAAGAAAATATAAAATATCGAATTCCTTTGGTGTCAGACTGATTTCAGAACCTTTTATCAGGACTTTCCGGCGCCTTGGATGGATTTCTAGATCACCGATTAGGAGCGCATCCGAGTGTACACCAATGGTTACCTCTGTATCTTCGGAGACTCCTAATAACAGCGAGGACACTTCACCACTTATCATGTCCTGGATACCGGAAAGCAGGTCTTTTGTATAAGCACTGTCCGGCGGCTCCCTTAATAATTTTTCCAAGAGCCAGATTTCAAGGGCATGATCCATGGGAATATAACTGATATTCTTTTTCATCATGAACGCCTCCTTTAAATCAACTCTTGATATTTTCTCTTATAAAAATATTTGGTTACGGAACTCAGCATCATATAGAAAAATGCCACAAGAAGTAAAAATGCAAAATACCAAGGCGGTAATTTCGTCAGTCCAAATAGTTCTGCCCCGCTGGTAAAAGTAAGGGCTGTAAAAGCAAGAATTCCAACCAAAGTGATGGAGATAACCGGTGCAGATGCCCTGCTTTGGAGGAAAGGAATTTTGGCAGTCCGCAGGAAATGCAGGATCAAAACCTGTGTCCACATGGACTCCAAAAACCAGCCTGTTTGGAATAAAGCAACGTACTGAAGTTTCAGGGAAGGATCCGTAAGCTGCAGGTAAGTTGCTCCTCCACACAGTATCGGGCATAGGAAATAATACAAAAACAGGAAGGTCACAATATCAAACAGAGAGCTGATCGGTCCGAAAGACAGCATAAACTGCTTCAGTGTTTTACCGGACCAGTCTCTTGGAGACAGCATTTCTTCCTCATCTACATTGTCCCAGGGAAGTACGATACACAGCGTATCATATAACAGGTTCAGAAGCAGGATCTGGACCGAGGTCATAGGAAGAAACGGTAAAAAGGCACTGGCACAAATGATGGAAAAAATATTTCCAAAATTGGAACTTGCAGTAATTTTAATATACTTCAGCATATTGGTAAAAGTCTTTCGCCCTTCCAGGACACCTTGTTCCAATACATTTAAGTCTTTTTGTAGCAGTACAACATCAGCAGCATCCTTTGCAGCGTCCACTGCCGTATCTACAGAAATCCCCACATTTGCTTCATTCAGTGCCGGGATATCGTTTACTCCATCTCCAAGAAATCCAACGGTATGTCCATTGTCTTTCAAGGCAGAAACCAGACGCACCTTCTGTCCGGGAGTAAGTTCTGCAAAAACATGGGTTTCTTCCACGGCTTTTTTCAACTCGCGGTCTGTCATTTCATCCAGTTGTGTGCCGGTCAGGATATGTTCTGCAGATATTCCAACTCGGCGGCAGACAGATAACGCAATGGCTGCCTGATCCCCAGTTAGGATCTTAGGGACTACCTTCAATCTCTTCAGTGCTGTTACCGACTCGTTTGCAGTTTGTTTTGGGGCATCAAAGAAGGACAGATAACCAACTAAAGTCATATCCTGTTCATCTTGAGGTGTAATCTCTTTTAGTGTTCCCACGTTTTTCCGAGCCACAGCGATAACCTTCATCCCATCCTGCAGCATTTCCCCTACCACAGAAAATACGCTTTGTCTGGCATCTTTCTCCATGGGAAGAAGTGTTTCCTTATACTCCACATGACTGCATCGGGAAAGGATGTGTGCAATATCTCCTTTCATAATCAGTTGGCTGTTTCCGGTACTGTCCTGCACAAGGGTACTAACAAACTTACGGGTATAGTCAAAGGGAATCTCATCTGCTTTCTGATATTCTGTCAGAAGATCCGCATAATGCATTTCCCTGCCTGGCATGGACTTACAGGCAAGAATGGCATTGTCAATGGGGTTACAGACCCCGGAATGATAGGAACTGTTCAGATAGGCAAGATCAAGAACCTTTGTATTTTCATTACCCAGAATGTCCATATAATATTCCAGCAGGATACTTTCATTAGTCAGTGTTCCTGTTTTATCCATACAAAGCACATCCATGCTGCCAAAACTCTGCATGGCATTCAGATCTTTGATGATGGTCTGCTTTTTCCCCATGACAAGGCTTCCTTTTGCTAGGCAGGCTGTGATGACCATGGGGAGCATTTCCGGCATCAGGCCTACTGCTACCGACAGAGCAAACGCAAAAGATTCCAGCCATTTTCCACCTGTAATTCCCAGTAATAGAAATACAATGGGAACCAGAACCACCATAAACCGGATCATAACCCATGCGATGGAGTTGGCTCCTTTTTGAAAAGAGTTTTTATCTTCAGAATCCGGTTTGGTAAATCCTCCGTACAGAGTATCTTTTCCTACGGCCAGCACAATGCCTTCCCCTTTTCCACTGATGACGGTGGTTGCCATAAACGCAAGATTTTCCAACTGTGTTATGGGTTCCTGTTCGCCGTAGCAGAGAGTACGGCAACTTTTTTCCAGGATGGCACTTTCTCCGGTGATGGCAGCCTGAGAAATGAAAAGATCGGTTACCTTTGTCAGCCGGATGTCCGCAGGGACACGGTCACCGGCAGAAAACAGAACCAGGTCTCCTACCACTAATTCTTCAACGGGGATCTCCCTTAGTTCCCCATTTCGTCTTACGGTAACCTTCTCGTGGATCAAACGGTCAAGCTGTGATGCAGTGCTTTTTGCCCGCAACTCCTGAATTAAACGGATGATACCGCTGATTATGATCATGGAAAAAATGATAAGTGCAGTGGTAGCGTTCCGTGCAAAATTAGAGGCCATAAAAACATCTGTGACGAGAGAAACAATACCTAAAATAAATAAAATCACATGAAAGGGATTAATAAATGCCCGCCGTAATCGATGGATGGTGGTATCCGATTTACGCTCCTGAAAGCTGTTTTTACCATATTTTTCCCGCATTACATCGACTTGCTCCACGGATAGCCCAAGGGCAGATGTATCAAGATCCTGGCAAATTTCTGGGGGCTTGCAGTATGCGTACTTTTTGATACGGCTGTCAAATAGTGTTACTTTCGACAAAAATAGGTTCCTCCTTTATCAGTATGAGTAAGAATATTTTAACATAGAGTTGTGAAATTACCAGATTTATATTCTTGCTTTTTTCTTGCGATTCATTGGAGAGTATATTCTAAACGAGCTACCTTTTCAGAGCAGGTAAAATGTGGTGGAAAAAGAAAAAATTATTAGGAGAATGCATTATGGCAAGACGAAAAAAACTGGAAAACACATCTTTAGAAGAGCAACTGGAGTATGTGGAACAGGAAATTCGCATAAAAGAATCTGATTTAAAGGAACTGCGTCATAAAGCAAAAGAGATTAGGAAAAAGATAGAAGAGAATCATAATATTTTTTGGCTACGAAGTAAGCCAGTGGAGTCTAGATCTCCTGGTTTCAGAAATTAAAAAACAGGGGATAGCAGAAAAGATTTCCGTAAAATCTGTCAGTCGTTTTTAAAAAATGAGGTAGATTTACATCCCCATAAGATCTGTTATTGGATCCATTCCACTGAAAAGGAAGAAACGGCATCCTTAAAAACATGGAAAGCCGTGCTACCTTCCTGCATGACTCTTCACACAGGATACGTTTTGTGTATACGCCAAAGCATAGTTCTTGGATGAGCCAGATTGAAATATGGTTTGGTATTATCAACCGGAAACTGCTGAAATGAAAAAGCTATTTATCAATAGAAGAACTGGAAGCAAGTATACGGCGTTTCATCGAGCAGTATAACTTTAAAGCACACTCATTTAAGTGGACGTATGCGGCGTGAACAGTCTATTTTAGGTTCAAGTAATCATGTTATTATAATTGGAAGAAAATAGTATGGTCATAAGGGGAAGAAAGCTGGAAGGCTGCTATTAATAGATTCAAAGTATCGGTAAGGAGTGTTTATTGGAGATTTATTTGTTGAACGGCATATGATATACTTTTAGTATAAGGGAGCGTCAGTAGTGAAAAGAGATCCGGGAAGCCGCATAAACAACGGGTATCCTAGTTCCTGGTATGTGTCGTGCTACCTTTTTGACACCTGAAACTTACTTATTTGGCGGTTACGAAGAAAGATTGGAGGCTTTTGACTTGATAGGTGATATTGTGAAAGTAACGGTCGATAGACCTATGGGAAGTTATCATCCAGAACATAAGGATATGTATTATCCGATAAATTACGGATATATAAAAGGTATCATGGCGGCTGACGGAGAAGAACAGGATGCCTATATTTTGGGAGTTTATGAACCAGTCAGGGAATTTACGGGGAGAATCGTTGCAGTGATTCGTAGATTAGATGATGTGGAAGAAAAATGGGTTGTAGCACCGGAAAATATGTCTTTTAGCAAAGATGAAATTATGGTGCAGGTTCAGTTTCAAGAGAAATATTTTCGGTCGGAGATTGTGATGTAGTCTGTTACATTTGAATTTGAAGATTATACTATAGAGAAAAAGAGAAAATTGAGCATATTGCTAGTGTACTGCTTTATAGCGGACCAGTAAAAATACTTGCGACACCGCCCTTTGGGGCCAGCAGTAACACAGCCCTTTGGAGGGCTAAAATCAAACCACCAGTTGAACTGGTGGTTGGTGACTTTGATGGATTACTATAGAACAAGATGCCACAAAGTTGAATCAATTAGACAATATTAAGCATAGTATGAACGGATTTTATAAACTTAAAGGAAGTATTTGCAAATGACAATGGTTTACCTGAAACTCATTATCTGAAACCATACGTATCCAAACCAGGAATAATAAAACATATGACTATGCAAGAAGACCTTTTAATTCATGAAAAGATAAGTAAAGTTAATATTTTCTTTAAGTATCTAAATGAGATTTAGTTGTATTTTTAATAAAAAGTTGATAATATAATATATAAATGTTTATATAATTATTTATAAGGTGTGGTTTGGTATATGAAGGTAAGTGTAAAAGATATCAGTAAAAAAACAGGCTTTTCACCGGCTACGATTTCTAATGCATTAAATCATAAAAGAGGAGTCAGTGAAGAAACTGCTGCCAAGGTACTCCAGGCAGCAAAAGAAATGGGATATATCAGTGAATCGAGGATTATGAAAGTAAAACTGGTAATCTTTAAAAGAAATGGCTTAATCATTAATGATACACCATTTTTTTCTCTGATGATCGATGGGATTGAAAATGAGTGCAGAGCTGCCGGAATGGAGATGGTACTTTCCTATCTCAACAAGAATGATGAAAATTATGAACAGCAGGTAGAATGGCTGATTCATGATAATTCCTCAGCAGTGATCCTTTTAGGAACAGAGTTGATGGAAGAAGACGTAGAGATTTATAAAAGCGCTACATGCCCGTTTTTGATGCTGGACTACTGGGCCTGGGATATGCGTTTCAACGGTGTGTTGATTAATAATGCAGATTCGGCCAGACTGGCTGTAGAATATCTCATCCAGAAAGGGCATAAAGAGATCGGGTATCTGCGGGGCAGCTATCGTATTAAAGCATTCCGTTCCAGAGAAGTAGGTTATGCTACAGCACTGAGAAAAAGCGGGCTGACTGTCAGAAAAGAATATGCGGTTACTTTATCTACGACAATGAATGGTGCATACAAAGACATGATAG
>DXFK01000019.1 GCA_019114495.1 Candidatus Blautia stercoravium | reverse complement strand
GTAAAATCAAGATTTTTTGAGGTTTTCCAAAAAAATTATTGAAAAAATTAGCACTCACCTCTTGACATTGCTAATAGAATTTGGTAATGTTATAGCATAAATAGAACAAACAACATTCGGAGTTTCTTCCGAAGATAGGATAACCAAAACGGAGGGATTTTATGAACATTACAAAATTCACGCAGAAATCACTTCAGGCTGTTCAGAACTTAGAGAAGACTGCTTATGAATTTGGCAATCAGGAAGTTGAGCAGGAACATTTGTTATATAACCTTTTGCATCAGGAGGACAGCCTGATTTTAAAACTCATTGAAAAGATGGAGATTCAGAAAGAACATTTTCTGGATCGTGTGGAGCAGGCTTTAAATGCCAGAACAAAGGTTTCAGGGGGCCAGCCCTATATCGGTCAGTACCTGAATAAGGCTCTTGTCAGTGCGGAGGACGAGGCATCTAATATGGGAGACGAATACGTTTCCGTAGAGCACTTGTTTCTGGCGCTTTTGAATCACCCCAGCCCGTCCATGAAGAAAATCTGGCAGGAATACGGTATTACAAAGGAACGTTTCCTGCAGGCTTTAAGTACAGTGAGAGGAAACCAGAGAGTCACTACAGACAATCCGGAGGTCACTTACGATACTCTGAATAAATACGGACAGGATTTGGTGGAAAAAGCCAGAGAGCAGAAATTAGACCCGGTTATCGGCAGAGACAGTGAAATCCGGAACGTGATTCGGATTTTGTCCAGAAAGACCAAAAATAATCCGGTGCTTATCGGTGAACCCGGTGTGGGTAAAACGGCGGCTGTGGAAGGGCTTGCCCAGCGTATTGTGCAGGGGGATGTGCCGGACGGCTTAAAGGATAAGAAAATTTTTGCACTGGATATGGGCGCCCTGGTGGCAGGCGCTAAATACAGAGGTGAGTTTGAGGAACGTCTGAAAGCCGTTCTGGAAGAAGTCAGAAAGAGCGAAGGACAGATTATTCTCTTTATTGATGAGCTGCATCTGATTGTAGGAGCCGGAAAGACAGATGGCGCCATGGACGCGGGAAATATGCTGAAACCTATGCTGGCCAGAGGCGAGCTGCACTGTATCGGTGCTACAACCTTGGACGAATACCGCAAATATATTGAAAAAGACGCGGCACTGGAGCGTCGTTTCCAGCCGGTTATGGTGGATGAACCCACGGTAGAAGACACGATTTCTATTCTTCGTGGGCTGAAAGAGCGGTATGAAGTGTTCCACGGAGTAAAAATTACGGACAGCGCCCTGGTGGCTGCGGTAACCCTTTCCGACCGCTATATCAGCGACCGTTTCCTGCCGGATAAAGCCATTGACCTGGTGGATGAGGCTTGCGCCTTGATTAAGACCGAACTGGATTCCATGCCTACGGAACTGGACGAAATGCGCCGGAAGATTATGCAGATGGAAATCGAAGAAGCGGCTCTGAAAAAGGAAAACGACAGGCTGAGCCAGGACCGTCTGGTAGATTTACAGAAAGAAATGGCAGAACTGCGGGATGCCTTTAACACTCGGAAAGCCCAGTGGGACAATGAAAAATCCACAGTGGAGCGTCTTCAGAAATTGAGAGAGCAGATTGAGGACATGAATAACCAGATTCAGAAAGCCCAGAGAAATTATGATCTGGACGAAGCGGCAAGGCTGCAGTACGGCGAACTTCCCAAATTGCAGAATCAGTTGGCAGCAGAAGAAGAGCGGGTGAAAAATCAGGATTTATCTCTGGTACACGAAAGTGTTACCGATGAGGAAATTGCCAGAATTATTTCCCGCTGGACAGGAATTCCGGTTGCAAAACTCACTGAGGGTGAAAGAAGTAAGATTCTGCACCTGGAAGATGAACTGCACAAGAGAGTCATCGGACAGGACGAGGGTGTCACCAAGGTGACAGACGCGATTATCCGCTCCAAGGCGGGTATCAAAGACCCCACAAAGCCCATTGGCTCCTTCCTGTTTCTGGGACCTACGGGTGTGGGTAAGACGGAACTGGCAAAAACTTTGGCGGCAACGCTTTTTGATGATGAGCAGAACATGGTTCGCATTGATATGAGTGAGTATATGGAGAAATATTCCGTATCCAGACTTATCGGAGCGCCTCCGGGATATGTGGGATACGAGGAAGGCGGTCAGCTGACAGAGGCTGTCAGAAGGAAACCATACTCTGTAGTGCTTTTTGACGAAATCGAGAAGGCTCACCCGGATGTCTTTAACGTACTTCTGCAGGTGCTGGATGACGGACGAATCACAGACTCCCAGGGCAGAACCGTGGACTTTAAGAACACCATTCTCATTATGACCTCTAATATCGGTTCTCCGTATCTTTTAGAGGGAATCAAGGAGAACGGCGAGATTAAGCAGGAAGCAAAAGAGGCTGTGGAAAAGGATTTGAGAGGCCACTTTCGTCCCGAATTTTTAAACCGTCTGGATGAAATTATTATGTTTAAGCCTCTGACAAAAGGAAATATCGGCGGCATTGTAGATTTGCTTATGGCGGATTTGAACAGAAGGTTAAAAGACCAGGAATTATCTATAGAATTGACAAAAGCTGCAAAAGATTATATTATTGAGGGCGGATATGACCCTGTATACGGCGCCCGTCCACTGAAAAGGTATGTGCAGAAATATGTGGAAACACTGACTGCGAAACTGATTCTTTCCGGGGACATCAGCACGGACAGCAGGATTATCCTGGATGTGGAAAACGGGGAGCTGACGGCTCATGCAGAGAAGGTACAGCCCTCATAAACAGGAGGCAGCCATGATACCAAAAGATCCGGTAATGCTTTTGAGTTATGTAAATACACAGCTTCGTGATTTTTATCCTTCCTTTGCAGCACTTTGTGAGGACAAAGAGTTGAGTGCAGAGGAAATAACAGCGAAATTGGCGGGAATTGACTACGAATACGACAGAGGCAGAAACCAGTTTATTTAATCAGATAGGGATACTTCAGGAACAGGCACGGCGATTGGCCGGAAGTTCATGGGGTATCCCTGTTTTTTTACCTTTTTTATTACATACCTGCTATAATAGAGGCAAAACAGACAAGAAAAGAGAAAGTTGGAATATTTATGAAAAAAATAGCAGTGATAGAAGATGACAGAGTGCTTCGGCAGTCTCTGGCAGGGCTTTTAAGAGAAAACGGATATGCAGTATTCTGTGTAGAGAATTTTGCGTGTGCAGAAGAAGAGGTAAAGGCGGCAGAGGCAGATTTGCTGCTGCTGGATATTATTCTGCCGGAAACCAACGGACAGGAGATTCTGAGGAACCTGCGGAAAACTTCGGACATTCCCGTGCTCATGCTCACCAGCAAAATAGGGGATTGGAACAAGTGGGCTAAGAAACTGGGATATTGAAAATTGATGTATGAAAACGACAAAGAGTATGAGACACGAAATAGTAGCTGCAAATACAGATATTGAAGCGAGATTTTATTTGTCTGTAGATGAGGGCAGCTTTGTGACACCTCACTGGCACAATAGTTTGGAAATGGTTTACATGCTGGAAGGCAGTATGGAGGTCAGCTGGGAAAATCACAGGACGCAGGTTCATCAGGATCAGGTGGCTCTGGTGAATTCCAGGGTGATTCATTCGGTGCGAAGCAGGCAGAATAAAGCCTTGGTGCTGCAGGTGCCGGAGGAGGTTTTGAAGAAATTTGTACCGGAGATTTGGAGGTATTCCTTTTCTGTGCCGGTACGTCCGGAGAGCAGAGAAGAACAGGTGATACTGGAGAAAATGAAGAGGATTTTTCTGGAAATGCAGCAAATTTATGAAAACCGCCCAGAGGGGTATTTGCTGAAATTTAACAGTCTGCTCTACGAGTTGCTGTATGAACTTCTGCAGTCCTGCTCAGAAAAGCTGGGAGAGAAGCAGATTTCTCAAAATAACCGCCATCTGGCAGAAATTACGGAAGTCATGCATGAGATTAAAGACCGCTATAAGGAACAGATTTATATTTCCGGTCTGGCAGAGCAACTGGGCTATCATCCTGACTATCTGGCGCGGATTTTTCGGAAATATACAGGTATGACCATAACAGAATATGTGTATGCTGTGCGGATTCAGCATGTATACCGGGATTTGACAGATACGAAAAGCAGCATTGGTGAAATTTTGGATTCCCATGGATGCCAAAATTACCGGGTGGCCATGCGGGTATTTAAGGAAAAATACGGGTGTACGCCTAAAGAGAAAAGACAGGAGATGAAAAGTCGGAATCGTCCTATAAATAAGTAGGAAAAAGCGATAGAAGATAAAGGGATTTTTCTGTAAAATAAAGGCAGAAAAAGTATCTGGAGGGAATGAAAGATGATTCAAAATCCGATTTTTAAAGGGTTTAACCCAGATCCCTGTGTATGCAGAAAGGGAGAAGATTACTATGCGGCAGTTTCTTCTTTTGAATGGTTTCCGGGAATTCCGATTTATCATTCAAAGGATTTGAAAAACTGGGAACTGTACACCCATGTGCTGAATGACGATGAGAAGGTGAATCTGCGGAAGCTGCCTTCTGCTAAGGGAATCTGGGCGCCTTGTCTGACTTACTGTGAAGAGGAAGATTTGTTTTATGTGGTGTATGGAGTGATGAATTCCATGAATGCCCGTTACTTTGATGTGAACAATTATCTGATTACGGCAAAAGACCTTCGCGGGCCATGGAGCGAGCCGGTGTATCTGCATTCCTCTGGTTTTGATGCGTCTATTCTCCATGATGATGACGGCAGAAAGTGGATTGTCTCTTTGGAATGGGAAACCAGGGAGGGCTATGAAAAACCAGGGGCCATCTGCATGGTAGAATATTCTCCAAAGAAGAGAGAAATCATAGGTTATCCGAAGCGTATTTGGAATGGGGGAACAGATAGAGGCTGCATTGAGGCACCGCATCTGACCAAGCGAAACGGTTTCTATTATCTCATGTGTGCGGAGGGAGGAACCGGATACAATCATTGTGTAACCATGGCTCGTTCCCGGCATGTATGGGGGCCGTATGAAGGGGACCCGGCCAATCCCATCGTAACTTCGGTGCCGGGAATTTCCAATGAAAGGCATGACCCAGACCATTTGAAGCTCCGTTATTATAATCCGGATTCTGTGCTGCAGAAGTCGGGACATGGCAGTTATGTGGAGACCCAGAACGGAGAAGTATATTTGCTCCATCTCTGTGCCAGACCTTTTGTGCCGGAACTGAGGTGTACCCTTGGCAGGGAGACGGCCATTCAGAAAATGAAATGGACAGAAGACGGCTGGCTGTGCATGGCGGATGGAAGTAATCTGGCAAAAATGGAAACAGAAGAGAGCAATCTTTTGGAAGTGCCTATGGCGAAGATACCGGATTTTGACGACTTTGACGGAGAAGAACTTGGAAACTGGTACTATGCACCCAGAATTATGCCCCAGTCTTTTGCCGATGTAAAGGCCCGTCCCGGCTATGTGAGAATCCGGGGTCAGGAATCCCGTACGTCTCTCAATGAAGTGAGTATTCTGGCAAGAAAGCTCACCAGCGTGTATGCAAGGATTACCACCAAAATGGACTTCAAGCCGGAGGTGCACCAACACAGCGCCGGGTTAATCTTGTATTATGACAATATGAATTATATCAATCTGCGGAAGTATTACAGTGAAACGCTGGGACAAAGCGCTCTTTCCATTATTCATCTGGAAAACGGAGAGAAGACGGAGTTTTTAAATACCAGAATTCCGGTGGAAGACCGGGAAATTTATCTGCGGTTATATATAGAAGGGCGAAAAGCCTGGTTTGCGTGGAGTTATGACGGCGAAGTCTATGAAAAGATAGGCCGGGTTTTTGATACTACCAGATTCTCGGATGAATACTGCAAATACGGAGAATTCACAGGCACCATGGTGGGGCTTACCTGCGCAGACAGGGTAAAGCATACGCACTGCGCGGATTTTGATTTCTTTGAATATATTGCAGATGAGAGCAGGAATCCTTCTTAAAGGAATTCCCGCACATGATATTTATCACGATACTGTTTCAGTGTCATTCCTGTCTGGGCTTTAAACTGCTTTCCAAGGTGACTTTGGGAAGAAAAGCCCAGGTAGGAAGCAATTTCAATATAAGAATAATTGGAATAAATCAGCAGGTTTTTTACCAGTTTGAGTTTTTCCTGCGCAACAAAATCTACAATAGAAATTCCTTCATGTCTGCGAAATAAATTGGAAAGATAATTGGGATTTAAGTATAATTCACGGGCAATATCCGGAATGCGGATTTTCTCGTGGAGATGTTTGAAAATATAGTCTTTACACTGTTCTACCGTGGGGTTTCCCTCTCCTTTTTTCTGTTGAAGCGTCTGCTTTTTCAAGTCTTGTACAAGTCGTGCATATTCCATTTCAAAGGTGCGTATCAGAGGATACAGTGCGGCAGGATTTTGCATACTTTCCAGTTTTTGAATGTGAATATCGCTGAGAGAGTAGGCGATTTCAGGCAGTACCCCGCCTCGGATAGAGGCGCGGCAGGCCAGGGTAATCACCACAATTCCCAGATTTTTTATCTGCCGTAGGGGATTTTCTGACAGGGTTCCCAGTTGTCCGGGATAGTCTTCTTCAAAACTTTTCTGCAGCATTTCCAAATCTCCGTTTTCAATACTGGAAAATTCTCGTAGTTCCTGGTCATAAGGATTATGGGTTACAGCCATTTCCTGATTACGAAAAATCAGGTCGGCCAGCTTTTGCTGCGTTTCCTCCGGGGAGATCAGGGGAACAATATTCTGGAGAAGAAGGGTATCCCGGTTCAGGAAATTTTCTTGAAAAGAGTTATAAATAAGCAATACACAGTCTGCAAAGTCTGTAAAGTCGCAAAGGGCGGCAGTTTCCGGGAAGTCCTTTGGCATTTTCACAGCCGTCAGAGCGGTTTTCAGAGACACTGATGAGGAGAAGCGCACAGGGCCCACTACAAAAAGTCCCTCCGGAGTGGGAACAGAGGCATAGATAAGGCTGTGATTGACTGTAAGCAGCAAGGGAAACTTCCAGGCAGCAGCGGTGTAAAAGGTACGGAGAATTTCTTCGGTCAGAAAAGAGGTATCTGTAAACGCATAGCGGGAACAAAAACTCTCATTCGGAACAGGAGAAGGGAGAGGGTAGGAAGAGGGAAGGAGCGGATAACGTTTGATTATGGTGTGCAGGCGGCAGGAAATATGGTGCATCAGATATTGATAATTCATAAGAACCTCCAGGGGAAAACAGATTTTGCGAGTACAGTATAGCACAATTATTTATATGTGAAAAGTGATATACTGCTGTGAAAAGTAATATATTTTCCGGAAATGGGAGCATACAATAGAGTTATCAATAGAAGAGGAAAGGAAGAAAAACATGAAAGTAAAAGGCGTGAATCTGGGAAACTGGCTGGTGTTAGAGAAATGGATGAGTCCTTCTTTATTTGAGGGGACAACGGCGGAGGATGAATATTATCTTCCTACACAGCTGTCAAAAGAAGTGTATGAGGCAAGGATAAAAATACATCGCTCGGAATATATTACAGAGCGTGATTTTACAAGAATTAAATCTATGGGTATGGATGCTGTGCGAATTCCGGTTCCTTATTTTATTTTCGGAGACAGAGAGCCTTTTATCGGGTGTATAGAAGAGTTGGACAAGGCATTTTGCTGGGCGGAAAAGTACGGGCTTCAGATTCTGATAGACCTTCATACAGCGCCTGACAGCCAGAATGGATTTGACAACGGCGGTATCAGTGGGGTATGCAAGTGGTCACAGCAGCCGGATGAGGTGGAATTTGAACTGACCGTATTGGAAAGACTGGCCGAAAGGTATGGAAAGAGAAAAGGGCTTTGGGGCATTGAGGTGCTCAATGAGCCTGTTTTAGAGGATATGTGGGAAAGCATGAAGGTGACAGAACGCTATCCTGCAGCAGACCCGGAGAAGGCAAAAGGGACAAAACCCAATACCATGGAGTTTGTCCGGGATTTCTATCTGAGAGCCTATGACAGAATCCGAAAGCATATGCCGGAGGAAAAATATGTGGTGATTCACGATGCATTTAAACTGAAAGCCTGGAAGGATTTCATGCAGGAAGAAAAGTACAAAAATGTAGTGCTGGATACACATCAGTATCTTATGATGGCGGAATTGCAGGGCTGCCCTCAGACAGTAGAAGGTTATGTAAACTATATTGAGGAAAATTTTGAAAAGGATATTCAGGAAATGTCCCAATATTTTCCGGTTATCTGCGGAGAGTGGTGTCTTTTTAATTCTCTGGCAGTGGGAAGGGATACCAAAGGCGGACAGACGGTATTAAATGGCCAGGAAGGCGTTTCAGAGGAAAGTCTTACACCGGAACAGAAAAGGGAAATTTATCAGGCTCTTGCAAAAGCGCAGTTAAAGGCCTGGAACGCAGGAAGCGGTTATTTTTACTGGAGTTACAAGCTGCTTACCGATACGGTGAATACCCCCGGCTGGGTTGGCTGGGACAGTTGGGATTTGGGAAGATGCGTGGACTTTGGCTGGTTTCCCACAGAAAGATAAAAGGAAGGGCAGGGCAAACAAATGAAGACAGATAAAAATCCAAACGCAAAATTATCATTCTTGGAGAGGTTCGGCTATGGTCTGGGGGACTATGCAGGGAATTTGGTGTACTCTGCTATCAGCGCTTTTCTGCTGGTGTATTACACCAATGTAGTGGGAGCAAATGCGGCAGCAGCAGCTTCCATGATTGCAGTGTCAAAGCTGCTGGACGGTATTTCAGATTTGATTATGGGCTATATCATTGACCATACACACAGTAAATGGGGAAAAGCGCGTCCGTGGATTGCAAGACTTTGTATTCCTCTTGCAGTGTGCACCGTGCTGATGTTCAGTGTGCCTTCACAATTTGCAGGAAAAGCGCAGATTGCTTATATGTTTCTGACTTATAATCTGGTATCTACTATTTTTTATACAGGCATTAATGTTCCTTATGCAACCATGCATGGGTTGATGACAACCAATCAGTATGAAAGAGGGCTGTTGGGGAATTTCCGTATGCTTCTGGCTACAGCGGGAACTATGACCATTAATACTGTGGTTCTGAAAATGACAGGATTTTTCGGCGGCGGCGATGCCTATGCGCAGAAAGGCTGGACGCTGACCTTTGTAGTGCTGATGATTGTTTTTGTTGTGTTAAATATGTTTACTTTCTTTGTCTGCCGGGAACGCGTGACAGAACAGAGTGAGGAACGGGAAAAAGTTTCTTTTGTCAAAGGAATTACAGGGCTTTTGAAAAACAAATACTGGGTGCTTATGGTTGTGGCTCTGTTTTCTATGTACTTTATGATGTCCTGCTTCTTTGGTTCTGCTTTGTATTTTACAAAGTATAACATGGGAAATGAGGGACAGTATGCAATGGTTTCCAATCTGCTTTCCGTGGCTCAGATTGTAACCATGTTCTTTACGCCGTTTCTGATGAAAAAGGTAAGCAAGAGAAATGTATTTCTCCTTGGAATGGCAATTTCTGTCATTGGTTTCCTTATGGCAGGTGTGAGTACGGATTATGTTATTATCTGTGTGTCCTCGATTGTGAAAGGAATTGGTTTTGGCTGTGGAGGCGCAA
The DNA here is from genome assembly GCA_019114495.1 of Candidatus Blautia stercoravium. GTDB lineage: Bacteria > Bacillota > Clostridia > Lachnospirales > Lachnospiraceae > Blautia > Blautia stercoravium. The sequence goes on along the minus strand of DXFK01000019.1, from coordinate 3,412 downwards.
CGATGTTTGGCTGTCTGCAGGATGCCATTACTTACGGGGAGTGGTATAATGGATATGGAACGGCCGGTATGGGAAATGCAGCTTCCTCTTTCTGTATGAAGGTAGGCTCCGGTGTAGGTACGGCAGCTCTTGGCTGGATTTTGAATGCCGGAGGGTTTGACGCAGCGAAAGAAGTGCAGAGCGCATCTTCCCTGCATGCGGTTACCACAGCTTTTGTGTGGGTTCCCATTGTAACTTCTGTTATCTGTGTGGTATGTATGCTGCTGTTTGATTTGGACAAACATTATGACCAGGCTGTGGCAGATTTGGTACAAGGGAAAACCAGATTACATCAGAAATAAAATACGGGTAGGAGAGAAGTTTGATGAAAGAGGAATTGCTGTTTGGTGCGGCTTATTATGCGGAATATATGCCATATGAGAGAATTGACCGGGATATGGAAATGATGAAGCAGGCTGGTATGAATGTTCTGCGTATTGCAGAATCCACCTGGAGTACGTTGGAGCCTCATGACAATGTGTTTGACTTTTCTTTTATTGATAAGGTGCTTGAGGCAGCAGAGAGAAAAAATCTTTCAGTTATTGTGGGAACGCCTACTTATGCTGTCCCCGCCTGGCTGGTAAAGAAAGACCCGGCGGTCCTGGCTGTTACGAAGGGAGGTCAGGAATTATACGGCAGGCGGCAGAACATGGACATTATGAATGAGACCTTCCGTTTCCATGCAGAGCGGGTGATTCGGAAACTGCTGGAGCATACCGCAGGCAGAAGCTGTGTCATAGGATTTCAGATCGACAATGAAACCAAGCATTACGGCACGGCGTCTCCTGGAGTACAGGCGCTTTTCGTGGAATATCTGAAAAAAACCTTCGGGACAACCAGGAAACTGAATGAAACCTTCGGGCTGGCATACTGGAGCAATTCTGTTCATTCCTGGGAAGATTTTCCGGATATGAGAGGCTGCATCAACGGCGGCCTGGTCAGTGAATTTGAAAAGTTTCAGAGAAAACTGGCAGCAGAGTATTTGAGCTGGCAGGCAGACCTTGTAAGAGAATATAAACGGGAAGACCAGTTTATCACCCACAATCTGGATTTTGAATGGAAGAAATTCGGGGCGGATATTGCCCAGGATGGATACTCTTATGGAGTGCAGCCGGATATTAATCACTATGAGGCAGCAAAGTGCCTGACGATTGCGGGAACAGATATTTATCATCCCACTCAGGATTTTCTTACTGGGGCAGAAATTGCCTTTGGAGCAGATGAAATACGCAGCCTTAAGCAGGAGAATTACCTTGTGCTGGAGTGCCAGGCCCAGGCTTTTAAATACTGGACGCCTTATCCGGGGCAGCTTCGCCTTCAGGCATACAGTCATCTGGCCAGCGGTGCCAAAGGGTTGATGTACTGGAACTGGCATTCCATTCACAATGGATATGAAACATATTGGAAAGGGCTTTTGAGCCACGATTTGGATACCAATCCCACTTATGAGGAAGCCTGTGTCTTTGGCAGGGAATGGAAAAAGTTGGGAAAGAAGCTTATTGGGCTAAAGAAAAAAAACAGAATCGCCCTTTTGGTGGACAATCAGTGTCTGACTGCTATGAAGTGGTTTCCTATTGACAGGGATTTAAGCTACAATGACGTGGTGCGCTGGGCCTACGACAGCCTTTATGAGATGAATCTGGAGTGCGATGTGGTAGATGTGCAGGCCGTAGACATGAGCCGGTACGATATGATTGTAACGCCGGCTCTGTACAGCGCAAAAGAATCTCTTCTGCAGCAGCTGGAAGATTTTGTTGCCCGAGGCGGTGTGCTGGTAAGCACCTTTAAGTCTTTTGTATGCAATGAATATTTAAGTGTGTATTGCGATAAACAGCCGCACAGGCTGCACCAGTGTTTCGGTATGAGTTACAACCAGTTTACCGAGCCGGGAACAGCGGCTTTAAAAGGGCAGAAGGTACAGTATTTTGCAGAACTTTTAAAGACCGAAGGAGCAGAAAGTCTGGGGAATTACGAACATAAATACTGGGGAAAATATGCGGGAATTACCTGCAATGCTTATGGAAAAGGCAGAGCCTATTATATTGGCTGCTTTACGGAAAAAGCGCTTTTAAAGGAAATCTATGCCCAGGCGGCCAAAGACGCCGGTATGGAGCTTCCTTTGTCAGTCTGGCCTGTAGTGTTCAGAAGCGGAGAAAATGCAGAGGGGAATATACTGCATTATGTGCTGAATTACAGTGATAATCAGCAGGAGATTTTGAATCCTTACAAAAGGGTAAGAGATTTGCTTTCGGACAAGGTGTATGAACCGGGAGAGAAGATTCTGCTGATGGACTGGAATCTGGCAATTTTGGAAGAAATTTAAAGATTTGTTTAGAACAAAAAATAGGAGCAGGCAGGAGCGGGAAATGCTTCTGCCTGTTCCATAGTGCGCCCAGCGGCGCACGTTTCCAATGGGGGAAAGTCCCTAATCCGCCCTGGTAGTGGGAAGGATATAGCCGAACACCAAGGGTGTCCATCGCGAGGTGGAATCTGAAGGAAGGTGTAAGCAAATCTCTGGTCTGACGAACAGAAATCACATCAGGCTATAGTTAAGGATATCTTCAATGGTATCTGTAAATCAAACAAAGTGTGTAAGTTTTAAGATTTACTTTTCTTAACTTACACACTTTATTTTACACCCTCAATTAAGACAATCAAATGAGTTATCTACAGTACAGGAACTTTAGTTCTCCTTCTTGAAAAGATTTGAAGCAGGCAAAACGAACTTGCTTTAAACCCATTGACACTCCCCATAGCTAAAGCAAGGGGTTTTACGGGCTTGTGTGATAAGAGAAAAAGAATGAAATATTTTCTCTGTGGTGAAGTAGCTAAAGGGTTTGTCTCAACCCTACGTTGGCCCAGACAACCCGCCGCCCCATGGGTTCCCGTTGCTCTGGGCCTCCCCTACGGGGACCACTTTGCTGTGAAAAAATAAACAAAGAAAAATCAAAAGAAGCGGTTGGTTACGACATACGACATGTTTGCCCAGGTCAGCCAGAAATAAAGAGAGTGAAACGGAACAGTCTATTTTGTAAAAGCACTGTATATAGAAAACGGGGAGGCATACCTCCCCATAAATATTTTTATCTGCGATATTATTTTTGTAGAGAGCGGTGGCAAGCCCGCCCTCTCTGCACTATTCCAAATTATGAAAACTTTAATTGTCTTCAATTCCTTTCTGAGTATCATCAATGAGTTTTTCGGTCATTTCTTCCGCTTTCTCATACTCCTTGTTTTTTAAAGCTTCTCTAAGGTCTTTTAAATCCTGTAAAAGTCTTCTTAAATAGCTTTTAAATACGCTTATTTCTGCTTTTCTTTTTTTGATATATAACCGATAACTCCTGAAAGAATACATGAGCCGAATACATAGCAA
>DXFK01000145.1 GCA_019114495.1 Candidatus Blautia stercoravium | reverse complement strand
AAGCACTGGTGCGTCAGTTCCTGTATGGAAAGAAATTCTTTAAAGAGGAATTTGGAAAAGACAACAAGATTCTTTGGCTTCCGGATGTGTTTGGATATTCCGCTGCACTTCCGCAGATTATGCAAAAATGTGGAATACCATACTTTATGACAACTAAAATCAGTTGGAATGAGTTTAATAAAATGCCATATGATACCTTCCAGTGGGAAGGTATAGACGGAAGCCGCGTATTAACCCATTTTGTGTCCACAAGAGATTACAATAAGGCGGCTGTAGAAGGAGGTACGGAGACAGAGCATTTTACCACATACAATGGTTTTTTAAATCCGACTCAGATGAAAGGCGGATGGAAGCGTTATAGCCAGAAGGACTTAAACGAAGAAATTCTATGCAGCTTCGGCTTTGGAGACGGCGGCGGCGGTCCAACAAAAGAGCAGTTGGAAAATCAGAGAAGAATGGCAGAGGGCATACCTGGGTGTCCGAGAACGCAAATGTATTCTGCCGGTGAATATTTCAGAGAATTGGAAGAAAACGTAAAGGATAGTAAATATCTGCCGCTGTGGGTAGGGGAATTGTATCTGGAATACCACAGGGGAACCTATACATCTATGGCAAGAAATAAGAAATACAACAGAAAATCGGAGTTTGCAGTGCAGAACGAAGAAACCTATGCCATGTTGGACAGTGTGCTGACAGGGGGGGCTTATCCTAAAAAGAAATTAGAGAAAGAATGGGAAACCATTCTCAGAAATCAGTTCCATGACATTCTTCCCGGTTCTTCTATTAAAGAGGTGTATGAGGACTCGAAACAAGAATATGAAGCATTGCTGAATGAGAATGATAATCTGATAGGAATGTCTTTGAAAAATCTGGCAAATGCAGTAGACGCACCGCCCCGCTGTCTCGTCGTCTTCCACCCTAACAGCGGACTTGGAACAGGCATTACAGAATTTTTCTGTCCAGCAGATATAAAAACTCCTTCTCTTTGGGACGGGGGAAAGGAAATTCCTGTACAGAAGACAGAAACAGGAACTTATATTTTTACTGCGTCTGACGTGCCATCCAAAGGATATAAGACATATCTCTTAAAAGAAGGAACTGTGAATGCAGACTGCTTGAACGTAAGTACAGAGAAAATGGAAAACAGATTTTTTGTGATTCGTTACAATGAAAGAGGACAGTTTGCAGAAATCTATGATAAACGGGCAGAGAGACAGGTGCTGAAGCCGGGCAGAGCAGGAAATGTGATTATCAGTTATGAAGACCGCCCTCATAACTATGATGCATGGGATGTAAACAATTATTACGAAGAAAAAGCATGGGAAGTGGACGATGTTTCTTCCATGGAAGTTACAGAAAACGGTCCTGTAAGAGCGTGTGTGAAAATTGAACGCAGGTATCTGGATTCTGTCATTATACAGAGAGTTTATATTTACCGGGACATTCCCAGAATTGATATCAAAAATAATATTGACTGGAAGGAACATCAGATATTACTGAAAGATTATTTTCCCATAGATGTGCATACCAATGAGGCAACATTTGATATTCAATACGGAAATGTGATTAGAAATACCCACAGAAATACTTCCTGGGATTTTGCAAAATTTGAAGTCTGCCATCATAAGTGGCTGGATGTTTCAGAAGAAGGATATGGTGTCAGTGTTTTGAATGACTGCAAGTATGGCTCCAGCGTCAGAGGAAGTGAAATCGGGCTGTCCATGTTGAAATCTGCTGTTTATCCAAATCCGGAGGCAGATAAGGAAAAACATGAATTTATTTATTCCATTTATCCCCACGAAGAGGACTGGAGACAGGCAGGTACAGTGGCACAGGCATATGAACTGAATAATCCTATGAAAGCAGTTGTTAAGGAAACAAACGGCGGTACTCTGGACATGGAATATTCTCTTGTAAGCGTGGATAAAGAAAATGTAGTGATTGAAGCTGTGAAAGCGGCAGAGGAAGAGGATGCGCTGATTGTACGTCTGTATGAGTGCTTTAATAAGAGAAGCCATGTGGTTTTAACCTGCGGGCAGAAAATAGAAAAAGCCTTTGTATGCGATATGCTGGAAAATGAAGAAAGTCCGGTAAAGCATACGGAAAAAGAAATTTTGTTTGACATTAAACCATATGAAATTAAGACCTTTAAAATTTATCCGCACAACAACAAGAAGGACAGATAAAATAATTGTATAAGTTTTCATATTCCGGCAATCCTATAATTGAAATCAAGAAAAGGGGCAGAAGTGTTCCAATTATAGGCAGAGGTGAAGAATATGAGTAAAAAAGGGAAAATTCGTGCAGCCCTGGGAGGGTTATTGGCACTGACACTGGTAGTTACCTGTGTGGCTGTGTATCAGTCCGGGAGTAAGAGCACGCCGAATGAGAAAGAATTTGTTAAAGAGGACGAGAAGGATTCTGTTGACGAGGCAATAAAGACAGAAGAAAGGGAAGAAGAGGAGACGGAAGATGCAAATACTTCTGATGTAGAAGGAACAAAAGCAGTGGAAGAAGAGAAAACACCCGAAGAGCAGACACAGAGTACAACGGAAGTAACAGAAACACCGGAAGAGGCAACTGCTGATACAGAAGCACAGGCAGCAGAGGATGCGGCAGCACAGGCACAGAATCAGGCCGGAGTGGCAGCAGCGCCGGATGTAAACTTTACGGAAAGTTCCCTTATGGAGTGGCCGGTAAACGGACAGGTTGTGTTGGATTACAATATGGACAATACAGTGTATTTTCCTACTTTAAATGTGTACAAACTGAACCCCGCTGTGGTAATTTCAGCCGAGGTAGGTTCGCCGGTGGCAGCAGTGGCCAACGGAAAAATTATATCTGTGACGGAAAATGAGGAAACAGGCACAACTGTGACGGTAGACATGGGAAATGGCTATCAGGCTGTATATGGACAGCTGAAAGATGTGCCGTTTCAGGCAGAAGAATATGTGACAGCAGGAGCAGCTCTCGGATATATTAATGAGCCTACTAAATATTATACGGAAGAAGGAGCAAATCTTTACTTTGCACTCAGCAAGGACGGAGTACCTTTAGACCCAATGGAATATTTGCCGTGAATGAAAGACAGTCAATCGAAAGATTGGCTGTCTTTTGGGGTAGAAATTATTCACAAATACCATCCTAGAGAGTATAATAAAGTATGCGAAAGATAATTCGCAGCCGATTTATATTCCTACAGTCTTTATTTTTGAGAGGCACAGCCTCAAGTATGGTTGAAATACTTCTTAATCGGCAGCTTTATATATAGGGCGTCCTGTTTCGCTTTGCAAAGCAGATGAGGCGTCCGCTACATAGTTTTTCAGAAAAACAGAAGGGAAGAGGCAAGTTGAATTATACATATATTGTAAAATGCAATGATGGAACATTTTATACGGGGTGGACAAACTGTCTGGAAAAAAGAATTGCCTGCCATAATGCAGGAAAAGGGGCAAAGTATACGAAGGTACGTCTTCCCGTAGAACTGGTGTATTATGAAGAGTTTCTCACCAAACAGGAAGCTATGAGCAGGGAAGCAGGCATTAAAAAATTGAGCAGAAGCAAGAAAATAGAGATGATAGAAAAATTCGGTTCTAAGTCCGTAATTGAGGTGAGAGATGTAAGCGAGGAAGTTTAAGGACTCCTCTGTGAACTGATACAAAATAATAGACAAAGAGAAAAAAGGTGCTGTAGCATTTAAGCGACGGCACCTTCTCTATACATTATAAATGAAATCAGTCACATTAAGTATTCCAAACTGGTGAGCAACAAATCGTAACTGTTCTTGTATCTTTTCTGCTCGTACATTTCTTTAAATCACCTGTTTAATCGTATAATTCGCATCAACCAGCACCATATCCGCAAATTTTCCCGGTGTAAGAGAACCAACTTTATCGTATACGCCAATGCTCTTTGCAGGATTTCTGGTTGCGGCAAAGATTGCGGCTGACTCAGAAATACCAAATTTCATAGCATTTTTCATACAGTCGAAAAGGTTGGTAGCCGAGCCTGCCAATGTGCCGTCAGACAGTGCGGCAAAACGGTCTTTCATAGTGACTTCCTGTCCGCCCAGTTCATATTTGCCGTTTGGCATGCCAGTGGCCATCATGGAATCACTGATAAGGACAACTCTTTCTTCACCGAACATTTTAAAAGTAGTGCGGATAGTTGACGGGTGAATGTGGAATCCATCACAGATAAGTTCTACCATACAGTCCGGAGTATCACAGGCAGCCCCAATAACCCCGGGGTCTCTGTGGGCGAAAGGAGGCATGGCATTATACAGATGAGTGACATGCTTTGCACCCAAGTCCATGGCTTTTTTCGCACAATTATAATTGGCCGTGGTATGTCCAATGGAAATCACAACCTCACCTTTTACTTCCTCAATAAATTCAAAGGCCTTATCCACATTAGGGGCAAGCGTAACCAGCTTTATTTGGTTGCCGGACGCTTCGTTGCACTTACGGAAAAAGGAAACATCCGGAACACGGATATAATCACCGGCCTGAGCGCCTTTCTTCTTAATATCAATCAGCGGTCCTTCCATATTGACACCGATAATGCGGGACAGTTCGGGACTTTTGTCTATTTTAGTGGCAGTTGCAAAAATATCAAGAAGTTTTTCTTTTGCAAGAGTCATAGAGGTGGGACAGTAAGAGGTAACTCCATGTTCCTTTTCATACTGCAATATTACTTTTAAGCCTTCCGGGTCTGCGTCACAAAAATCATGGCCAAAAGCACCGTGGCTGTGTACATCTACCAGACCGGGAATGACTTTTAAACCGGAAGCATCTACTTCTGTTTTATCGGTTACTTCTGCTTCGGATGCGGCAATTTTGCCGTTTTCTACATATAAATCCTGTTGACGGAAAGTTCCGTCCTCCTGGAATACCAGGCCGTTTTTAATAATCATGGTAGCTCTCCTTCTATGTGCTTTAAATGTGAGATTCGTTTGTTTCCATTATAGTTCCTGAAAGAAATTAATTCAATCAATATT
>DXFK01000144.1 GCA_019114495.1 Candidatus Blautia stercoravium | reverse complement strand
GATACGCTGGAAGGTTTTTTTACCTCCCTGGTTTCTGCTTACCCTGATTCTGGTATTAAATCTGGCAGATTATGATTCCTTTGTAACCGTCATCGATTTCTGTACCGCCTGGATCATGGAACATTTTACCGGCGGATTCTGTCTGCTGACATTTTTGTGTGTCATACTTATTGCCGTCACCTATTTTTCTCCCATGGGGCATATCCGGATCGGCGGAAAGGACAGCACTCCCATGTGTATTTACGGTCTTCCGGCTATTTTATTTGCCTTTGTTTTTTATAACATGAGACAGCCTTTTTCAATTGGTTCCATGCTGATTCCCCTGCTGGGAGAATCAAAGGCCCAAAAACTTATGCCAGTCATTGATGGAATCTGTCTTTTTGCACTGTGTGCCGGCATGTCCGCTTCTCTTGGTCAGGGGGTTCTCCTTCTTGCCGGAGGCATTGAAAACTACAGTGAAGGTCTGATAAAATCCGGTATTCTGGTCTGGTTTATCAGTACTGCGGCAATCGTGATCATCTTTGTGATTGCTGCCATTACCGGCATCACCAAAGGAATCCAGAAGCTTTCCAGCCTGAATTCTGTTCTTTATATAATTTTAGGTATCGCAGTCCTTTTCTTCGGTCCTACCGTATTTCTTTTTAATTTCGGCGTAGAAAATATCGGAAACTATCTTCAGGATTTCTTCCGAATCAGTCTTTATACCGGAGCCTCTCAAAATCCGGAATGGGTTCGGAACTGGCCCAGCTTTTACTGGTGCAACTGGCTGGCCTGGATGCCCATTACAGCCGTGTTTCTGGCCGTGCTTCTGATATCTTTTGTCACTGCCGCAGACTCAAATACTACCGCAATGAGCAGTCTGTGTACAGAGGGACTGACTCCTGAAGACTCGGATTCTCCGGCGGTACTGAAGATTCTCTGGGGCTTTACCATAGGCGCCATTTGCTTTATCATGCTGGCTTCCTACGGGGTGGACGGCATTAAAAAGCTATCCAATCTGGGCGGATTTCCGGATGCCATTTTAATGATCGGATTCATGCTCAGCTGGATCCGGATCCTGAAGAATCCGGAAAATTACAAAGAGATTAAAAATAAAAATAAATTTAAACCAACAGGAGGATTAAAAAATGACAAAACAGCAAGAAATGATCCGTGATCAGGAAATCGTAGAACTGATCCACCAGAACACCTTTCGGATCCTGAAGGAAATCGGCATTGCCTTCCTCACGGAGGAATCTCTGGACACACTCCGCAAAAATGGAGTGCGGACGGAAGGAAACCGGGCCTATTTTACGGAAAAACAGGTCATGGACGCATTAAAAGCAGCCACAAAAGAATTTACCGTATATGCCAGAAACAGCAAATACAATGTAAACATGAATACCGAAGATCTCTATATGACTCCCGGATACGGAAGCGCCATGGTCTGTGAACTGGACGGAACTGTCCGTCCTGCCACCTTTGATGATTTTCTGAAGCTGGCTGTCATCGTACAGGAAAGCGAAGAATTTTCCATTAACGGAGGAATCCTGGCCCAGCCGGCGGATATTGCCCCGGAGATTTCTGCGGAAGCCATGGTATACGCCACATTGTGCAGATCTGATAAAGCGCTGTTTTCCGTCTGCGGAGGCGGGGAACAGGCAGAAAACATTATGAAAATGATGCGCATCATCTTTGGCGGAGATATTACCAATATTCCCTGTACCTTTAATCTGATTTCTCCCCTGAGCCCTCTGGGTGTTACCAAGAATACTCTGGAAACTATTGAAGTATGTGCAAGAAACGGTCAGCCTCTGGTTATTGCTCCCGGAAACATGGCTGGAGCAACAGGCCCCATCTCGCTGGCAGGAAATGTTTCCCTGGCAAACGCAGAATTTTTAGGCATTAATGTTTATGCCCAGATGATTCGACCGGGAACTCCTCTGATCTACGGATTTGCCTCTACGGTAAGCGATATGCGGAACATGCAGGTTTCCAATGCCACCCCGGGCTTTATAAAAGAAGCCAAATACGGTGCTTTGCTGGCAAAGAAATACGGGGTTCCCTGCAGAAGCGGCGGCGGAATGTCTGACGCCACAGGACTTACTGCCCAGGCCGGCGTGGAAAGCGCCATGAGCATGTTTGAATCCTTTAATGAACGGGCAAACCTGATGATGCATGCCACAGGTTCCCTCCACTCCTTTAACACAGTAAGTATTGAAAAATTTATTCTGGATATTGAAACTTATACAAGAATGAAATACTATTTCAGCGACATCCCCACAGATGAAGACGCTCTGGCCTTTGATGCCATTAAAGAGGCCATTAAAGGAGACGGTACCTTCGTCACCTTGGATCATACCTTTGAACGGTGCCGGATTGATCCGTGGTACAGCCAGGTATCCATCCATACCAATACCAAGGGAGATCCCAATCAGGCTCTTTATGCCTCTATCCAGAAAAGACTGGATACTCTCCTGGAAAACTATCAGTGTCCAAAGCTTCCGGAAGAGCAGCGCCAGGCGCTGGATACCCTGATGCGTGAAATCGGCATGAATGAAAAAGATATGGCCAAAGTCTGACAGGTGAGGGAAAAGAATGAACAGAACATTTATAAAAAAATACGGAACGCTGCTTCTGCTAGCCTGCGGAGCCGGATTTATCTTTCAGCTTCCCTTTATCCGAGAAACTTTTTATATCCCCATCCAGAATGCCATGGGACTGACCAATGTTCAGATGGGTTCCCTGAACAGCTGGTACGCCATTGTGGCAACTCCCGCATACTTTCTGGGGGGGATCGTGGCGGATAAATTCTCTCCTAAGATCATGCTGGCCTTTTCCTTCATTTCAACAGGACTTCTGGGCCTCTGGTTTTCCACCTTTCCCGGCTACGGCGCCAGTCAGCTGATCTTTGCCCTTATGGGATTTACCACGGTAATGACCTACTGGAGTTCTGTGATCAAAGCAGTACGTATGCTTGGCACTTCCGAGGAACAGGGCCGTTTATTCGGTCTTCAGGAAGGCCTCCGGGGATTTTTAAATGCAGGTCTTGTTTTCGTCATGGCCGCCGTATACGCAGGCTTTGCAGATAATATTGCAGGAGCTGCTTGGGCTATTCGGCTGTGCGCCCTGCTCCTTCTGATCATCGGAGTCCTCTGCTGGTTTATCATAGAAAATCCTCCTGCCGGCAGTCAGACAGAATCCATAAAGTATCTGGGTATAGGCATGCTCCGATGTATGAAGCTTCCTAAAGTATGGATGCTTACCGGTATCGTTTTTACCGCTTATTGCATCTACGGACTTATGAGCTACATTAACACCTATGCGGTAACCCTGTGCGGCATGTCCGAAACAGCTGCCGCCAATCTTGGAGGTATCCGGTACCTGCTTCAGGGACTGGGAGGGGTTTTAGGCGGTTTTCTGGCTGACAAGATTCATTCCCGACTGAAGGTCATCAGTATTTTCTCCGGATTCCTGGCACTTAGCTGGGCTGCCTTTCTTGTAATTCCCGGAACTCCGGCTATGTTAGGACCGGTAATAGGAAACTTCTTTATCGGCGTCCTCCTTGTATATGCCATCCGCAGTCAGTACTTTGCAGATATTGATGACGCAGGTCTTGATGTAAATATTACCGGCCGGGTATCGGGCATTCTCTCCACCTTCGGGTACCTGCCTGACGTCTTCATGTTCACACTGGTAGGTTCCTGGCTGGACAATGCTTCCGGAAAAGCCGGCTATAACAAAATCTTTATCTGTTCTGCCATTATGGGCGTACTTTGTATGCTGATATCCTGGGCGTTGTATCAGAACGTAAAAAAAGAGAAAACGGATTCCAGATAATATACCAGGCCGCCGCCATTTTCTTTATTATGCAGAAGGCTTTCATTTCTGCTTATCCATATTTTGCCGCTTATAATCCATAGTGTATGGATTACCCAAAAGGAAAAGGACTCTGCACTGCTTCATCGCAAGACAGTACAAAGTCCTTTGTTTTTATGCCAGTCCCTTTTCCTCCAACCAGATATTCAAGATCCTTTTTCCTCCGGATATAGTGCTTCGGAAGGCTTCCACTGTGTAAGTGGTCCTATGTCTAGATTTAGTACAAGTTAAAATGAGATATTTATCCTCATCTTAACTCGCTAAAAGCAATCCGTTTTTCTTGGCTTTTTCGTTTAGCTTTTCAAATTCATTTGGTGACATATAATCGCAATGGCTATGGATTCGTTTTGTATTATAAAAAGCTTCCACATATTCAAATATCAGCTAATATGGCTGTTTGTAATCACGGATTTTAAACCGGTTCGGCCACTCACGTTTGATTAGGGCATGAAAGGATTCTATGCATGCATTATCCCAGGGAAATGCTTTTTTCGAATAGCTGTGCTGCATTTTTGCGGTTGCTTTTCGATATTCTTGAGATACATACTGGCTTCCCCTATCACTGTGAAGAATCAACGGCAGATCCGTTTTACGTCTTGCTTTTGCTTTATTCATTGTATCAATCACGCAGGACACTTCCAGAGTATGTGAAAGTGTCCAGGCAATGATTCTTCTGGAATATAAATCCATAATACTGGTCAGACAGACGAATCCATCTGTTGTCCAGATATAGGTAATATCACTGCACCAGACCGCATTTGGGCCATCTGGATTAAACTGCTCATCAAGGATATTTTGAAGTTCGTTACTGAAATCGGAATCCTTTGTTGTA
>DXFK01000143.1 GCA_019114495.1 Candidatus Blautia stercoravium | reverse complement strand
GGACAGTATCAGCAAAGACAGATGAATATGAAAGGGTGTATGTTAGAACTGGCGCAGAGAAATTCACAGGTGAGTGTACCTTTTTATCTTTCAAGTTTGGGATATGGATTTCTATGGAATAATCCGGCAATCGGAAGTGTAGTCTTTGGCATGAATGGGACAGAATGGAGGGCAGAGTCTACAAAACAGATAGATTATCTGGTTATTGCAGGAGATACTCCAGCCCAGATTGAAGAAATCTATATGGAACTTACAGGAAGAGTACCTATGATGCCGGAATATGGTCTGGGATTTTGGCAGTGTAAACTGCGGTATCGTACGCAGGAAGAGCTTTTACAGGTGGCAAGAAGATATTATGAGGAAAAGATACCCGTAGATGTTATCATTGCAGACTTCTTTCACTGGACACAGGAGGGAGATTTCAAATTTGACCCCACATACTGGCCGGATGTTCCCGGAATGTGCAGAGAACTGGAAAGTATGGGGATGAAATTAATGGTTTCTGTATGGCCTACGGTGGATTATCGTTCGGAAAACTTTAAAGAAATGAAAGAAAAAGGGTATTTGATACAGTGTGAAAAGGGAGTCCGTATCTCTATGCTTTGCGGCGGAAATGAAGTATTTTTCGATGCGACTAATCCGGAGGCGAGAAAATATGTATGGAAGAAAATGAAAGAGCATTACTGGGATCAGGGAGCAAGACTGTTCTGGCTGGATGTAGCGGAGCCGGAATATACCACCTATCAATTTGAAAATTACAGATATTATCTGGGAACCAATCTGGAGATTGGAAACAGTTATCCGAAATTTTATACCCAGGGATTTTTTGAGGGAATGATGGAAGAAGGAGATAGACAGCCGGTAAATCTGGTTCGTTCTGCCTGGGCTGGAAGCGCTCGCTATGGGGCGCTGGTATGGTCTGGGGATATAGTAAGTAATTTTGAATGTTTTTATCGTCAGGTGAGGGCAGGCTTGTCTATGGCTATTGCGGGAATTCCCTGGTGGACAACCGATATAGGCGGGTTTCATGGGGCCAGAGGAGATGACCCGGTTTTTCGGGAATTGTTTGTGCGTTGGTTTGCTTATGGATGTTTCAGTCCGGTTATGCGTCTTCATGGAAATCGGAATCCTCAGATGGATTTTGAGGGGGATGCTATTGGTTCCGGAAGTCCTAATGAAATCTGGAGTTTCGGAGAAGAAATTTTTGAAATCTGTAAAAATTATATTGCTCTTAGAGAACGTATGCGTCCATATATGAGAGAACAGATGAAATTGGCACACGAAAAGGGAACTCCGGTTATGCGGCCATATTTCTATGATTATCCGGAAGATAAAAAAGCCTGGGAGATAGAGGACGCTTATGTTTTTGGTGGAGATTTTATCGTTGCTCCCGTGTTAGAACAAGGAGCCGTGGAACGAGAAGTATATCTTCCTAAGGGAACGGTTTGGATAAATGTTTGGACAAAAGAAAAAACAGAAGGAGGACAGACTGTAAAGGCGGCAGCACCTTTGGAAATAATTCCGGTATTTGCAAAGGAAGACAGCAATTTCATGCAGATATTTGACAACTTTTCATGAATTTTTTATGATTAAGAAGTAGATAAATGCGATAGAGAAGGGCAGGAGAGAAAATTATGTATCAATGGAAAAAGAGGAACAGAAAGAAAAAAACGGAGAAGCTTCGTACGTTAGGGTTAAAAGTGATTGTTCCTGTATTTCCGGTACTGTTTGCTCTCCTGCTCTGTTTGATTGCGGGCATGAGAGAAACCAGAAAGTTGGCAGAGCAATATACGGAGGACACAGCAGGCCTTTATGTAGAGCAGATCAACAGGGATATTTTTCAGATAAACAATGAACTGATACAGGTGTTGGGGAAGGGGATAATCAACGAGATTCCGGATACGCTGGCTGCAGCGGATGAGGATTATTACAGTTTACTGAAAGATATTCTGGAACAAAACCGATTGTTAAAAATAAGATATAGAGAAGTGCAGAATTTTTTTGTATATGCCCAAGAGCCGGATGTGCTGATAGGAGATGAAGGAACTGTTTTTTCACAAAGTCAGATAGAGGGATTTTGGAGAGAACTCCGAAATTTTTCCAGAAAAGCGGCTGATACAAATTCTGGTGTAACTACCTGGGACTGTCTGGTAACCGAGGGGGGAACTTATATTATAGGCTGGTATGCAAAAGCGGGGAAAGTAATGGGATGTGTCATGAATGCAGAAACTATTTTTTCTTTGCTGAAAGAAATGACGCAGCGCTATGAAGTGGTGCCTTTTATGGAAAAGAAAGACGGAGAGGTATTGTATCCAGAGAAACTTGAGAACAGGGAAAAGCTGGAGAAGATGAAAGAAAATACAAATGCGGGTAGTTATTACGAATATCAGTTGGGAACAGTAGGCAAAATATGTTTATATGTACTTCCGGATGGGGGAATTCTGGAAACGGTTCTGGAAATGCAAACGGTATTAGTCGTTTTAATTAGTGTTCTTTTTGTGCTGTGTATTCTTTTTGTAGTCCGCTATTATCAGCATCTTATGGCGCCATTAAAGACATTTGTGGAGGGCATTTCTAATATGGAAGAAGAGCAGATGCTAAACGAAGACGGGAAAAATAATATTCTGGAGTTGGAGGCTGTCAGTGACCGCTTTAGAGGACTTTTAAGGAAGATACAGTCATTAAAGATTGCTATTTATGAGAAGGAGTTGAATGAAAAAAAAGCAGAATTGGAATATATGCAGGAGCAGATTCGACCGCATTTTTTCTTAAATTGCCTAAGTCTGATTCACGGAATGGCAGATAAGTCGGGAGAGAAGGATATTGTATACATTACAAAAGTTCTTTCGGAATACATACGGTATAATTATCAGGAAGCAGGGAAAGAAAGACGGTTGCAGGATGAAATTGAGCATGTGAAAAAGTATATGGAAATCCAGAAGCTTCGATACGGAGAAGAAGCTTTTCGATTTGAAGTTATACAGGAAGAAGTTGGAGAAGAGGTAACTATACCGGCGCTGGTTTTACAGACTTTGGTGGAAAATGCGGTAGTGCATGGGGTGAATCTGGACCATCTGGTAGAAATCTCTTTGTATGTGACTATGGAAAATTATAATGGAGAAAAATATTTGTATGTGTGTGTTTCGGATACCGGAAGAGGATTTTCGGAGGAAGTGTTAAAGGCTCTGGTAGCGGATACACCGATTGTTTATGGGGGAAGAAAGCATATAGGGCTTCAAAATGTGCGGCGAAGACTGGAACTGCTTTATGGACAAAAAGCGGAATTGTCTGTACAGAATATGGGAGAGCACTGCGGGGCTGTGGTAGAAGTGCGTATTTTACAAAGTAAATAAAAATTTCAATTATTAGGAAGGCCGTTGCTTGAACAGGGGATATCAAGCAGACGGCCATTCTTGTGTGCAAAGTTATGAGAACTGCAACAACAAATAAAAGAGAGTAGAAACTGCAGTATTAAGATGTTATTATTCAATCACCTTCAGCCACCCTTCCGGTGCCTCCAGTTTTCCCATCTGAATACCAGTCAGTGTCTCGTAAAGCTTCTGTGTCACGGGTCCCATGGCCTCCATGCCGCTTGGGAAGCAGATTTCTTTTCCGTGGTCTACGATTTTTCCCACCGGAGAAATAACGGCGGCTGTACCGCACAGACCACATTCTGCGAAATCCTTTAATTCATCCAGGAATACTTCCCGTTCTTCCACCTCCAGTTCCAGGTATTCTTTGGCTACATGCATAAGAGAGCGTCGGGTAATGGAAGGAAGAATGCTTTCTGATTTCGGTGTGACAACTTTTCCGTCTTTTGTAATAAACAGGAAGTTGGCGCCGCCTGTTTCTTCTACTTTTGTTCTGGTAGCTGCGTCCAGATACATGTTTTCATCATATCCCTGCTGATGGGCATCTACAATGGCATGCAGGCTCATAGCATAATTTAAGCCGGCTTTGATGTGTCCGGTTCCGTGTGGGGCAGCCCGGTCAAAATCACTGACACGAATGGTCAGTGGTTTCACACCGCCTTTGAAATACGGTCCTACCGGGGTGGTAAAGATACGAAACTGATATTCGTCTGCAGGTTTCACTCCAATGACAGGATTGCTGCCGAACATGTAAGGGCGGATGTATAAGGTTGCGCCTGAGCCGTAAGGAGGAACATAAGCGGCATTTGCCTTCACGGTTTCTACAACAGCTTCTACAAAACGGTCTTCCGGAAATACCGGCATTTCCAGTCTTCTGGCGGAATCTGCCATACGGCTGGCATTTAAGTCCGGACGGAAGGTGACAATGCGTCCATCCTGTGTAGTGTAAGCCTTCATTCCTTCAAATATGGTCTGGGCATACTGCAGGACGCCGGCACATTCGCTGATGACTACCTTGTCATCCTGCGTCATTTTTCCATCATCCCATTTTCCGTCTTTAAAGTCAGATACGAAACGATAATCGGTTTTTACATAGCCAAATCCCAGATTAGACCAGTCAATGTTCTTTTTCTCCATGTCCATTTCCTCCATTCTGCCGCAGAGCGCGGTGAGTAATTCTTTTATCATTAATTTTTTACCATTATAAAACTTTAACGTGTGAATTGCAAGAGAAGTTCCGTTGCTTTTTTTCACTCTTTCATATATAATCTAAAGAAACGAAAACTACAAAATTTTGGATACAGAATCAGGAAGTGTAAGATACTGTGCTGCCTGAAGGTGAGGAGTGAATAATATGTCTGGAAATGACTGGAACAATTTGGGGAGAGATGTGAAAAATATCGTGCAGAACGCCATTGATACAGGGGATTTTGGCAGACTCAACCGGGATTTGGGACAAACCCTGGAAAGCGCACTGGGAAATGTGGCGCGGAGTATGAAAAATGCAGGGAATATGGCAGGATGGAATAACCATCGGGGAGCAGGGCAGCAGGGAATGGAAAACCCCTACGGGCAGGAGGAAGATCCGAAGCCTTATGGACCTGGCAACGGATACAGCACCAATTACAGCTATCGTCCATTTGGACATTATCGAAGCCCCATGACTTCTAAAAGAATGAAAGAAGCCAGAGAAGAGTTTGCGCTGTTTGTCAATACAGGAGCAGCAAGAGCTGCGGGGATTTTACTCACCACTTTGGGAGTGGCATTGACCTTTATGTTTGCAGGAACAGTTCTGGGATTCCTGATAGCTTCCCTTTTTATGCACAGCGTTGCGGTAAAACTGGGAACCATACTGACTCTTTTCGGCATAGCCACAGGGGTGAGCTTGGTTATGGCTGCTTGCGGCAATCATCTCAGAAAGAAGATTAAGAGATTCCGGACTTATG
This sequence comes from Candidatus Blautia stercoravium, assembly GCA_019114495.1. Classification (GTDB taxonomy): domain Bacteria; phylum Bacillota; class Clostridia; order Lachnospirales; family Lachnospiraceae; genus Blautia; species Blautia stercoravium. The sequence continues at coordinate 9,830 of DXFK01000143.1, read as the reverse complement.
TGAAAACCCTCAATGGAAAACCATATGGAAGCATTAAGGATTTGGCAAAAAGTGTAAGAAAATCGGAAAAATTTGTCCGCAGAGATTTGAAAAAAATGATTAACAAGCGTATGTTTTTAGAAGGTCATCTGGACACCAGGGAGACTTGTCTGATAGCCAGTGACGAAGCTTATGAGCAGTATATGAAGACAGAAGAAAATGTGCGCAAGATAAAGGAAAAAGAAGCAACATCTCCGAAGCAGCAGCTCTCTGAGGAAGTGAAAAAGGTTATCGAAGAGGGTGACCGTTATATCGAAGAAATCCGCAGAAGCAATGACGCTATTCCAGGCGTGGAAATTTCCAACAAAATTTATCATATGGAAAATATAATTCTCCGGATTTTCCAGAGAGTAGAACAACATCCGGAACTGATTCAGGATTTACATAAGTTTATGGATTATTATCTGCCTACTACAGTAAAACTTCTGAATGCCTATGAGGAACTGGACAAGCAGAGCCTGGAAGGGGAAAATATTAAAACGGCCAAAAAAGAAATTGAAAATACACTGGATACCATTAACGTAGCGTTTGAAAATCTTCTGGACAGTTTTTATAAAGAAACAGCCTGGGACGTTTCCGCCGATATTTCGGTATTGAAAACCATGCTGGCACAGGAAGGGCTTACGGAAGAACAAAATTTTCAGAGAAAGGAATCATAAAAGATGAGCGAAGAATTAAGGGATTTTACGGTAACACCCACCCTGACTTTTGAACCTTTAAAAGAGGAGGCGCCGATTGCAGAGGTGAAGAAGGAAGAGCCGGCAGAGCCAACGATGGACGACAGTATTCTGTCACCGGAAGAGAGGAAAATGGTAGATGAATTTGCCAAACAGATTGATATTCGCAATTCAACTGCTATTTTGCAGTATGGTGCAGGTACACAGAAGAAAATGGCGGATTTTTCGGAGGATGCGCTGGATAAAGTACGCACCAAGGATTTGGGCGAAGTGGGTGATTTGCTGGAAAATGTCGTGACAGAACTGAAGAATTTCGACGCAGAGGAAGAACGCAAAGGAATTATGGGATTCTTCAAAAAGGGCGCCAACAAACTGGAATCCATGAAAAACAAGTATGCCAAGGCAGAGACTAATGTGAATAAAATCGTGGAAACTCTGGAAAAACATCAGATTCAGCTTATGAAAGACGCGGCGATTATGGATAAAATGTATGCCTTAAACTTAAACTATTTTAAGGAATTATCCATGTATATTCTGGCGGGAAAACAGAAGCTGGAAGAAATCCGCGCCACAGAACTGCCCCAGCTTATGAGCAAAGCTCAGACCAGCGGTCTGCCGGAGGACGACCAGGCGGCAAAGGATTTAGACGCTCTCTGCGACCGGTTTGAAAAGAAAATTCACGACCTGGAACTGACCAGGATGATTGCCATTCAGACAGCACCGCAGATTCGTCTGGTACAGGGAAATGATACGCTGATGGCAGAGAAAATACAGTCCACCATTGTCAATACCATTCCCCTTTGGAAGAGCCAGATGGTGATTGCCCTTGGAGTGGCACATTCTACGGAAGCGGCAAGAGCCCAGAGAGAAGTCACAGATATGACCAATGCTCTGCTGCAGAAAAATGCAGAGACTCTGAAGCTGGCTACTGTTGACGCAGCGAAAGAATCTGAGCGCGGTATTGTAGATATTGAAACTCTGCAGAAGACCAATGAATCCTTAATCAGCACCTTTGACGAAGTTATGAATATCCAGAAAGAAGGACGGGAAAAGAGAAGAGCTGCAGAAGCGGAAATCTATCGTCTGGAAGGAGAACTGAAACAGAAATTACTGCAGATTAATCATTAAGGAGGAAGGCAGTATGTATCGGGACAACACAAAGGTCATTGCTATCGGGAACCGGAAAATCGGTGGCGGGAATCCTATTTTGATTCAGTCCATGACCAACACACCTACCGAAGATGTAGAGGCAACGGTAAACCAGATATTAGAGTTGGAGGCCGCAGGCTGCGAGATTATCCGCTGTACCGTGCCTACTCTGGAGGCGGCAAAAGCGGTTAAAGAAATCAAAAAACAGATACACATTCCACTGGTGGCAGATATTCATTTTGATTATAAAATGGCTCTTGCAGCCATGGAAAACGGGGCGGATAAGATTCGGATTAATCCGGGAAATATCGGCAAAAAAGAGAAAATCAAGGCGGTAGTGGATATGGCAAAAGAGAGGAATATCCCTATCCGCATAGGAGTAAACAGCGGTTCGCTGGAAAAAGAACTGGTGGAAAAATACCATGGTGTCACAGCGGAAGGATTGGTGGAAAGCGCGCTGGATAAAGTGAAACTCATAGAGGATTTAGGCTATGACAATCTGGTTATCAGCATTAAATCCTCGGACGTTATGATGTGCGTGAAAGCCCATGAACTTTTGGCAAAGGAAACATCCTATCCCCTGCATGTGGGAATTACAGAGGCGGGAACCTTGTATTCCGGAAATATTAAGTCTGCTGTGGGATTGGGCATTATTTTGTATCAGGGAATCGGAGATACGATTCGGGTATCTCTTACAGGCAATCCGGTAGAGGAAATTAAGTCTGCCAAGCGGATTTTAAAGACGCTGAATCTGCGAAAAGGCGGTGTGGAAGTGGTTTCCTGTCCTACCTGCGGAAGAACAAAAATTGATTTGATCGGACTGGCCAATCAGGTGGAAAACATGGTGCAGGAATTTCCTCTGGACATTAAGGTGGCTGTTATGGGCTGCGTGGTTAATGGCCCGGGAGAGGCAAAGGAAGCAGACATTGGGATTGCCGGAGGCAAAGGAGAAGGCCTTTTGATAAAGAAAGGCGAAATCATCCGGAAGGTGCCGGAAGAAGAACTGCTTTTTGCTTTACGGGAAGAACTTGCAAATTGGAAATAAAGATGGAGGCAATGCGGTTATGGAAAAGGAATTTCTGGATGTGTTCCGAAATCTGGAATTAAACGGAGAACTGAAAGCCCTGTTGGAAGAGGTTGTGGTAACAAAGGTATCCGTGAATCAGAGAAAGGATCATATTCGGGTTTATATCCGGAGCCGGCAGTGGATTCATAAAAAGTATATCTACGCACTGGAGAGCGCCATTGCGTCTCAGTGTTTCAGGGGAGTTCCCATGGAAGTTAAGGTGTTGGAGAAATTTACACTTTCCAGCCAGTATACGCCCAAATTATTCTTTGAAGCGTATCAGTCTTCCATGGGTCTGGAATTAAAAAATTACAGCATTCTGGTCTTTAATATGTTCCGGAATGCTGTTATTACGTTTCCGGAAACCAATACCATGCATATGCTTTTGCAGTCCACGGTACTGGCAAGAAGTAAAGAAGAAGAACTGATTCACTATATGGAAAAGGTGTTCTGTGAGCGGTGTGAATTTTCTCTGAAAGTGGAAGCTGAATATCAGGAAGCAAAGGAAAGCAGATTCCGAAAGAACAGTGATATTCGCATCGCGCAGGAGGCTGCGCATATTATAGAAATGTCGGCTCTTGGAAAGGGAAAAGAAGAGGCGGAGAATCCGGCAGAGGAACTAAAAGAAGAAGTACAAAATACAGAAAAGAAGAGTGCAAAAAAGGCTACTGGCGGAGAGAAAACTTCCAGAGAAGAAAAGCACTTTAAAAATGACAGAAATAAGGGGAAAAACGAGAAGTTTTCCTCCGATTTCAGACGGAGTGTCAAGCGCTCGGATAATCCGGATGTATTGTACGGAAGGGACTTCGAGGACGAGGCTATTCCTTTAGAAACCGTGCAGACGGAAATGGGAGAGGTGTGCATTCGCGGCCAGATTATGAGTCTGGAGAAGCGGGAAATCCGCAACGAAAAGACCATAATTATCTTTTCTATTACGGATTTTACGGATTCCATTACTGTAAAAATGTTTGCCCGCAATGACCAGGTAGAGGAGATTACCGAAGGGGTAAAGGAAAAAGCCTTTGTAAAATTAAAGGGAATTACCACCATAGACCGCTTTGACAGTGAGCTGACTATTGGCTCTGTAGTGGGGATTAAAAAGATTGCCAGCTTTGGAACTGTGCGCTCTGATAATTATCCACAAAAGCGTGTGGAGCTGCACTGCCACACCAAAATGAGCGATATGGACGGTGTTTCTGACGCAAAGTCTATTATTAAAAGAGCGTATGAGTGGGGGCATAAGGCCATTGCCATCACGGATCATGGAGTGGTACAGGCTTTCCCAGAAGCCAATCACTGCTTTGACGCCTGGGGCGGCGTAGTGCCGCAGGATTCGGACTTTAAGGTGATTTACGGTGTGGAGGCTTATCTGGTGGATGATTTGAAGGGAATTGTCCAGAAAAGTCAGGGGCAGAGCCTGGACGCTGCGTATGTGGTCTTTGATATTGAGACTACCGGTTTTTCTGCCATGAAGGACAAAATCATTGAAATTGGTGCGGTCAAGGTGGTAAATGGAAACATTACCGAACGGTTTTCCGAGTTTGTGAATCCGGAGATTCCCATTCCTTTCCGCATTGAGCAACTGACCAGCATTAATGACGGCATGGTGGCAGAGGCTCCAACCATTGATGTGATTCTGCCCCGTTTCGAGGAGTTTTGCAGGGGCTGTGTGATGGTGGCTCACAACGCAGAATTCGATATGAGCTTTATTAAGAAAAATTATGAGGATTTGGGGATAGAGAGAGAGGATACCATTGTGGATACCGTGGGAATGGCTCGTTTTCTGCTGCCTCAGTTAAATCGTTTTAAGCTGGATACAGTGGCAAAGGCCGTGGGAGTTTCACTGGAACACCACCACAGAGCCGTGGATGACGCTGCATGTACGGCTGAAATTTTTGTGAAATTTCTTCAGATGTGCAGGGAAAGGGATATTTTTAATCTGGATGAGTTAAATGAAAAAGGTGCGGTTTCCGTGAATTCTATCCAGAAAATGCCCACCTATCACGCCATTATTCTGGCAAAAAATGATATTGGAAGGGTGAATCTGTACCATTTGATTTCGGATTCTCATCTGGTTTATTATCACAGGCGTCCCCGTGTGCCCAAAAGCCTGTTTTTGAAGTACCGGGAGGGATTGCTAATTGGATCGGCCTGTGAAGCAGGGGAACTGTATCAGGCCGTATTAAACGGCAGACCGGAGGCGGAAATTGCCCGATTGGCGAATTTTTATGACTATCTGGAGATTCAGCCGTTGGGAAACAATGCCTTTATGATTCGCAGCGAGGACCGTTCAGATATTACCTGTGAAGAGGATTTGCAGGAGATTAACCGAAAGATTGTAAAGCTGGGAGAAGCTTTTAATAAACCGGTGGTGGGTACCTGTGATGTGCATTTTCTGGACCCGGGAGATGAGGTGTACCGGAGAATTATTATGGCTGGTAAAGGCTTTGATGATGCAGATGACCAGGCTCCGCTGTACTTGCGTACAACAGAGGAAATGTTGGAAGAATTCTCTTATCTGGGACGGGAAAAGGCAGAAGAAATTGTCATTACCAACCCTAACAAAATTGCAGATATGGTGGAGAAAATTTCTCCTATTCACAAAGGGAAATGCCCGCCGGTGATTGAAAATTCGGATAATATGTTGAGGGAAATCTGCTACAATAAAGCCCACGAAATCTACGGGGACAATCTTCCTAAAGCTGTGGAGGAGCGCCTGGAAAGAGAACTGAATTCCATTATTTCAAACGGCTATGCAGTTATGTATATGATTGCCCAGAAGCTGGTTTGGAAGAGCAACAGCGATGGTTATCTGGTAGGCTCCCGAGGTTCGGTAGGTTCCTCTTTTGCGGCAACCATGTCTGGAATTACAGAAGTAAATCCTTTAAGCCCTCATTACTATTGTGCCAACTGCCACTATGCGGATTTTGATTCTGAAGAGGTGCGGGCTTATTCAGGAAGAGCAGGCTGCGACATGCCGGATAAGAAGTGTCCGGTGTGCGGGGAACCTCTGATTAAAGAGGGATTTGACATTCCTTTTGAAACCTTCCTGGGATTTAAAGGAGATAAGGAGCCGGATATTGACTTGAACTTTTCCGGGGATTATCAGGGAAAAGCCCACCGCTATGTAGAGGTTATTTTCGGCGCAGGACAGACTTTTAAGGCGGGAACTATCGGTACGCTGGCAGAGAAAACAGCTTTCGGATATGTGAAAAAATATTATGAGGAACGGGGGCAGAGAAAGCGATACTGTGAGATTAACCGGATTGTCCAGGGGTGCACCGGTATCCGACGTACCACAGGACAGCACCCGGGGGGAATCATTGTTCTTCCCATCGGCTGGGATATCGAAGAATTTACCCCGGTACAGCACCCGGCCAATGACATGAACAGTGACATTATCACCACCCATTTTGATTACCATTCCATTGATTCCAACTTGCTGAAGCTGGATATTCTGGGGCACGATGACCCTACCATGATTCGTATGTTAGAAGACCTTACGGGAATTAATGCCAGGGAAATTCCGTTGGATTCCAAGGAGGTTATGTCTCTGTTTAAAAGTACGGACGCCCTTGGGGTTACCCCCGCTGACATCCGCGGCTGTCCCCTTGGCTGTCTGGGAATTCCGGAGTTTGGCACCGACTTTGCCATGCAGATGTTAATTGACGCCAATCCCACTTCTTTTTCGGATTTGGTGCGTATTTCCGGTCTTTCCCATGGTACGGATGTGTGGCTTGGGAATGCACAGGATTTGATTAAATCCGGCACAGCAACCATTACCACTTGTATCTGTACCAGAGATGATATCATGATTTATCTTATCAACAAAGGGCTGGAACATGGGCAGGCTTTCACCATTATGGAGAGTGTCCGTAAAGGAAAAGGCCTGAAGCCGGAGTGGGAAGAAGAGATGAAAAAACATGACGTTCCGGACTGGTATATTGCTTCCTGTAAAAAGATTAAATATATGTTCCCAAAGGCCCATGCAGCGGCTTATGTTATGATGGGCTGGCGTATTGCCTACTGTAAAATTTTTCATCCTCTGGCATATTATGCGGCGTATTTCAGTATCCGTGCCACGGCGTTTTCCTATGAAATCATGTGTCAGGGAAAGGAAAAACTGGAGTATTTTATGGATGATTATGAGCGGAGAAAGGATACACTCAGCAAGAAAGAACAGGATACTTATAAAGATATGAAAATTGTGCAGGAGATGTATGCAAGAGGATTTGAGTTTGTGCCTATTGATATTTATAAAGCCAATGCCCATACATTCCAGATTAAAGGGGATAAGTTAATGCCTGCACTGGATACCATTGAAGGATTGGGAGACAGAGCTGCCGACGCTGTGGTGGCAGCGGCAGAAGAGGGAGAATTTTTGTCTCTGGATGACTTCCGAAACCGGACAAAGGTGACCGCTTCTACCATTGACTTGATGAATGATTTGGGCTTGTTTGGAAAATTGCCGCAGTCTAATCAGATGTCATTGTTTGATTTTCAATAAAGAAGAACGTTTTGGCAAATAGCTAGAGTATCTGTCGAAACAGAAAAATTTGTATTTTTTTAAGGAATCCTATTCCTTTTTTCGGGAAATTTGTTACAATAAAAAAGAATCAACTACTATTAAACAAGAGGAAAGGTGAAAACATGCAGGAGTACAAACCATTTAAAGAAGGAAAAGTGCGTCAGGTATACGATATTGGAGATAAGCTGGTTATCTATGCAACTGACCGGATTTCCGCATTTGACTACATTTTGAAAAACAAGATTACAGACAAGGGCGTTGTCCTGACAAAGATGTCTAAATTCTGGTTCGATTTTACAAAAGATATTGTTCCGAACCATATGATTTCTACAGATGTAAAAGAAATGCCGGAATTTTTCCAGAAACCGGAATTTGAAGGACATGCTATGCTGTGCCAGAAGCTGGATATGCTGCCTGTAGAATGTATTGTTCGCGGATATATTACAGGAAGCGGCTGGGCTAGTTACCAGGAAAATGGAACTGTATGCGGCATTAAACTGCCGGAAGGGTTACAGGAGTCCGATAAACTGCCTGAACCAATCTACACACCGACAACAAAAGCAGAGCTTGGAGACCATGACGAACACGTTTCTTTTGAAGAAACCGTAGAAACGCTGGAAAAACTTCATCCGGGAAGAGGAAGAGAGTACGCAGAGAAGATTCGTGATTACACCATTGCTCTTTATAAAAAATGTGCAGAATACGCACTGACAAAAAATATCATTATTGCAGATACAAAATTTGAATTTGGTCTGGACGAAAACGGAGAGGTGGTACTGGGTGATGAAATGCTCACACCCGACAGCTCTAGATTCTGGCCGTTAGAAGGCTACAAGCCGGGGCAGGGACAGCCATCTTTTGACAAACAGTATGTGCGCGACTGGCTGAAAGCAAATCCAGACAGCGATTTCCTTCTTCCGGAGGAAGTAGTGAAAAAGACAGTAGACAAATATGTGGAAGCATATGAACTGCTTTCCGGAGAAAAATTCTAAGAAGTCGTATTGTTATTATTACAGGATGAGATATCTTTTTCAAGGTACAGCCGCTGTTTTGAGTTTGAGATTCAAAACAGCGGCGCCTTGCAAAAAAGATTATTTTGTTTCTTCTAAGATTTCATGAAATGCTGCTATCAGTTCATTATTCTTTTCAGGACTCATGACACAGAACCGGATAAAAGAATTATCTAAAAACGGAAACGTAGAGCAGTCCCGAATCATCAATCCTCTTCGGATACAGAAGTCAAAAATCATTTCAGAAGTAATATCCTCTTTCACAATTTTCATAAGCAGGAAATTCGAGCAGGAAGGGTATACCTTTACGCTGTTCCATGTAGAAAGCAGAGAATAAAGGCGTTCTCTTTCTGCAGTAATCAGGCTTTTGGTTTTCTCGATATATTCCTTGTCGGAAAACATAATGCAGCCTGCGATTTCTGCAAGACTGTTAATGGTCCAGGGATTTTTACGGGTGTTGATGTATTTCAGCAGGTCAGGGTTTCCTGTAACTGCATAGCCCAGCCGCAGTCCGGGAGCTGCGAAAAATTTGGAGATTCCCCTTAAAACAATCAGATTGTTGTAGTTATTGGTAAGGGGAATTGCGGAAATTTTGCTTTTGGGGTCAGTGAACTCCTCATACGTTTCATCTACCATGACGGAAATGCCGTACTGCAGGGCTTTATCCAGAATTTTCCGCATATCTTTCCTCGCAATGGCAGTAGAAGTGGGATTGTTGGGATTGCACAGTACCAGCAAATCCAGACTGTCATTCAGATGTTGGCAGAAATCCGCCACATCCATTTGAAAATCATCCTCTTCTTTCAGAGGATAATAAAGGGTGTGGCCTCCCTCCAGAGCAATTTCCCGTTCATATTCGGAATAGGTAGGCCCCAGAATCAAGGCTTTTTGAGGATGTGTGGTCTGGATAAAGAGAGAAATCAATTCCGTAGAGCCGTTTCCAACAATGATATTTTCAAACTGTGCCCCCGTGTACTGGCAGATACTTTTTCTAAGTCCTGTGTAGTCTCTGTCCGGATAAGAAGTAATAGCGTCTACATGTTTTGCCAGGGTCTCTTTCAGTAAGGGAGAAATCCCAAGAGGGTTGACATTGGCGGAAAAACTGGTAATGTCCTCTTTCTTTATATGATAGATCTCTTCAATTTTTTCCAGGTCGCTGCCGTGAAAATGATCCTTGTGTTTCAGCATAAAAAACCTCCTTTTGGTAAAAAATTGTTCCAAAACAGGCTGTGTATTGAAGTTGCACAGCAGAAGTTTGTAGTGTATAATTCATAGTAGCAGAATATTGTCAATTATTCAATAATCAGATTTTTATAAATAAAACAGGGCAAAGGTGATATTTTGAAGACACGAATGGAACA
>DXFK01000142.1 GCA_019114495.1 Candidatus Blautia stercoravium | reverse complement strand
ATATAATTTTATTTTTAGCAAAGTTGGTAGCTGGAATTATGACAGGCGCCATTTCAATTATGGCAGATGCTTTTAATAATTTATCCGATGCAGGAAGTTCCATTGTTACATTAATTGGATTTAAGTTAGCGGGAAAGCCGGCAGACAAGGAGCATCCATTTGGTCATGGAAGAATTGAATATTTAGCAGGAATTTTTATTTCAGCCGCCATTTTATTAGTAGGATGGCAGTTAGGAACAACTTCCATTCAAAAGATTATCCATCCAGAAGAATTGAATTATAGTGCAGTATCCGTGCTTATTTTAGTTGGATCCGTTCTTATGAAATTTTGGATGGCATCTTATAATCGATATTTAGGGAATAAAATTCAATCAGCTACCATGAAGGCGACTTCCATGGATAGTTTGAGTGACTGCATTGCAACGAGTGCCGTCATACTGAGCATTGTAATTTCATATTTTACTCATTTAAAAGTAGATGGCATTGCGGGACTTATTGTATCTATTTTTATTTTTATCGCAGGGATCAATTCCATGAAAGATACGATACAGCCACTTCTTGGGCAGGCACCAGATCCCGAATTTGTAAAGGCTATTGAAAAGGTTGTTATGTCTCATGATGTGATTATTGGAATTCACGATATGATTGTTCATAATTATGGCCCAGGGCGAATTATGGTATCACTTCATGCAGAAATCCCTGTGAATATGGATATTATGGAAGCCCATGATGTAATCGATGATATTGAAATGGATATTAAAGAAGAATTTCAATGCGATATTACAATCCATATGGATCCAGTTATATTAGATGATCAAGAGACAAATGAGATGAGAGAGACTGTGAAAAAGATTGTAAAAAATGTGGAAAGCGATTTGACGATGCATGACTTTCGCATGACTAACGGGCCGCTTAGAACCAATTTAATTTTTGATGTCGTCGTTCCTTTTGAAAGTAAGAAGACGGATATAGAGATTAAGAAAGAGATTGCGGAACAAGTGAAACAAATCGAAGGAAATTATTATGCCAGAGTGCAAATAGATAAAGGCTAATTATTATGAAGTGAGAAAATGTCAATGGACTGTGAACAAGTATGTTGTTGCAGAATAAAAAAGGACTTCTGCAGGAATGGTTTAAAAGTTTTTACCGCTTCTTCAAACATAACTCCTGTGTCAGTCCTTCTTATTTTCTTATTGCTGTTTTGCTGATACTCTTCTACCGATGTTCCATATGCAGATATTTTTCTCTGGTAGCCAGTCCACCACGAATATGACGCTCTGACTTGTTCAAATCCAAAATCTTCCGTGCCTCTGCTGCCAGTGCCGGGTTTATCTGAAGAAGCCTCTCCGTACAGTCCTTGTGAACTGTTGACTTGGATACTCCAAATTTTTTTGCTGTCTGCCTTACTGTTGCCTTTTCTTCGATAATATAATTTGCTATTTCAACCGCCCGTTCCTCAATATAATCTTTCAAGGAAAACTCCCCCGAAAACATTGTTTTTACAATGTATGCGGGAGATTTAGGACTTATGAACTCTTTACTTTCCCTCTTTCCTATGCTACAGTAATCCTAATCACAGCAGACAGCGGAGACAGTTCTCTGTCAGAGAAGCGAGTCGCTTTTCTATTTTTTATTCTGGAAGGTATGGCTGCGCCAGCCCTCCTTCGGCTCCGAGGTACATCGGCACACTGCATGTGCTTTGTCGCCTGCGGCGCCGTACCCCTTCGCCGAATCCGGTATCACCATTTAGTGTCTGCTGTGTTTTTAAAAATACATTTTTATTAATAAGAATACATCAAACCCGGAGGTATCTTATGGCTTCCTCTCCCTGGAAATATTGTACCAAAGAACAGACACAGGATTTTCTTCTCTCTCTGCGCCTGACAGGAAATCTCTCGCACACACCGGCTGCTGAAATGGCTCTTTTATATGCACTTGCCAATCACGCAGACGAACACTACGAAAGAATCTTCATACCTAAAAGAAACGGCACTAAAAGAATTCTTCATGCACCGGACAGTGTATTAAAGTATGTCCAAACACAAATTTTGCGGCAGGTTCTAAGGGAATTTCCGGTATCCGGCTATGCCTGCGCCTATCAAAAAGGAATCTCCCTTCGCAGCAACGCTTTCCCTCACCAGACACAAAAACTGGTGTTGAAGCTGGACATACAGGATTTTTTTGACAGTATTTCTTATATCAGCGTCTATCAGCATGGATTTCCCTGTGAGAGAATACCGGATTCTGTACGCGCACTTCTGGCTCATCTGTGCTGTTATAAAGACAGACTACCTCAAGGCGCGCCGACTTCCCCCTATCTTTCTAATCTCGTCATGAAACCTTTTGACGAATACATGGGAAACTGGTGCCGGGAACGAGGGATTGCTTATACCAGATATTGTGACGATATGACCTTTTCCGGTGACTTTCATCCGAAAGAAGTCCTCAAAAAAGCAGAGGGATTTTTAAACCGTCTGGGTTTCGAGATGAATCATAAGAAAACCCGTATTTATTCCCGAAAAAACCGGCAGGAAGTTACGGGGATCGTAGTGAATGAAAGGCTTCAGGTTCCTAAGAATTTCCGCCGCCAGCTGCGACAGGAATGTTATTATATCCAAAAATTCGGATTAGAAAGCCATTTATCTCGTATTGGATATACAGGTGATAAAAAGAAGTATCTCCAGAAGCTTATGGGGAAAATTCAGTATGTTCTGCAGGTAAACCCGGAAGACGGGGAATTTCGTGAATGGAAGAGTTGGATAACAAACTCTTTTTTTACTCAAGATTAAGGAACAGGCAGGTTCCACGAATGGTGGAATCCTGCCTTAAAAGTAAAAGGTTTAACAAATTTAATTTTTCCAGCCCTCCGGCAGATATTTCAAAGTTCCCTGAATCATATCTTCTGCCAATTCTCTGACCTGTTCTTCTACGCATTTTTTCCCTTTTACAAGCGGGTCATTCAAAAAAGCCTGTACTACTAATTCCTTATCACAGGTTAAGGCAGCTTTCAAAGTTGTCTCATGATTTTCCACATGCGGCATAATCAGTGCTTTTACATTCTCCGGTATTTTGCCTGCTGCAACCGGACGAATGGCGTCTCTTTCAAAGACTGCATTTGTTTCTACCACTGCAGACGCAGGAAGATTCGGTATCTGCAAAGCTGTATTTGGAATGTTTACATTGCTTACCACTCTCTCCAAACCACAAAGGGCCTTGATTAAGAGAATTCCTTCCTCTCCCGTGGGTTTCAATTCTACTTCTTCTTCGCCA
>DXFK01000141.1 GCA_019114495.1 Candidatus Blautia stercoravium | reverse complement strand
AAAAATACTTTCCCCTTCCGCAAAAAAGGGAAACTGTTGCAAAACAGCTTCCCTTTTGGCTTTTTTTATTTTGTTTCCAAATCAAATCCAAAGTAACGCACTGCATTATTATAAGAAATTCCTTTGACAATTTTCTCCAGATTCTTCATATCCTTTGGATATTCTCCGTTTTCTACCCAGCCGCCGATAAGCTCGCACATAATTCTTCTGAAGTACTCATGTCTTGGGTAAGACAGGAAACTTCTGGAATCAGTCAGCATACCAATGAAATTGCCTAAAAGGCCCAGGTTTGCTAAAGAAGTCATCTGCTTCATCATACCTGTTTTGTTATCATTGAACCACCACGCAGAACCTTGCTGGATTTTGCCGATAGCATCGCTGTTCTGGAAGCAACCCAGAATTGTTCCGATTAATTCGTCATCTCCCGGATTTAAGCTGTATAAAATCGTTTTTGGCAGATTCTTTGCCTCATTGACTGCGTTTAAGAAGTCTGCCAACTGTTCTCCCGGTGCAAAGTTGCTGATACAGTCGAATCCCGTATCTGGACCGAGTTTTGCGTACATTGCTTTGTTGTTATCTCTCTTACAGCCATAGTGTAGCTGCATTACCCAGTTCATTTCTTCGTATTTTCCTGCCAGGAACAGCATAAACGCAGTTTTGTATTTTGCTGATTCTTCTTTTGTGATTTCTTTTCCTGACAGACGCTCTGCGAAAATTCTTTCTACTTCTTCGTCACTGGCCGGTGCGTACATTACATAATCCAGACCATGGTCAGAAACAGAGCAGCCCATGCTGTCAAAGTATTCCATTCTCTTTGCAATGGCTTCTTTTAAGTCTGCAAATGTTTTGATTTCCACACCGGAAACCTGAGACAGTTTGCCAAGATATTCTACGAAATCCGGCTTTTCCAGGTTTGTAGCCTTGTCCGGTCTCCATGCAGGCAGTACCTGTACATCAAACGTTTCGTCCTCTTTGATAACCTTGTGCCATTTCAAATCATCAATAGGGTCATCTGTAGTGCAAAGCAGTGTTACGTTTGACTGTTTAATCAGGTTTCTTACACTCATGGAATCTTCCTGTAATTTGGCATTGCACAGGTTCCACACTTCTTCTGCGGTTTCCCCGTTTAATACACCTGTGTAGCCGAAATATCTCTGCAGTTCCAGGTGACTCCAGTGAAACAGAGGATTTCCGACAGCTTTTTCCAGAGTTTCCGCCCATTTCTGGAATTTTTCTCTGTCCGGTGCATCTCCGGTGATATAGTATTCGTCTACACCATTGGAACGCATCTGACGCCATTTATAATGGTCGCCTCCAAGCCATACCTGTGTAATGTTCTCAAACTTTCTGTCCTCAGCGATTTCCTGAGGATTGATATGGCAGTGATAGTCCAGTACAGGAACCTGTGCTGCGAAATTATGATACAATTCCTGTGCTGTCTCTGTACTAAGTAAAAAATCTTTGTCCATAAATGCTTTCATATGAACAACCTCCTTAAATTTATTTTAGACATATCCCATAAGGCCGGGCAGCCACAGACTCAGCTGCGGGATATACGTTACCAGCATCAGTACCACAAAGATTGCGGCAAAGTATACCAGAAGCTGTTTGAATACGGTTTCAATCTTAACGTTACCTACTTTTACACCCACAAACAGCGTGGTTCCAACCGGCGGAGTAATAGTTCCGATGCACAGGTTGAAAATCAACATAATACCAAAGTGAATGGTATTCATACCCAGTGCAGTACAAACCGGAAGGAAAATCGGTGTAAAAATCAGACATGCCGGTGTCATATCCATAAAAGTTCCTACAATGAGCAGGATAATATTAATCATCAGAAGAATAACAATCTTGCTGTCGCTGACAGCCAGAAGTCCATTGGAAACCAGTGTGGGAATATTAGTAAATGCCATAACCCAGGACATAATGCTGGACACGCCAATCAGGAAAATAATGATACCCGTCATCTCTGCACTGTCTTTTAACAGAGCCGGAATGTCTTTTAATTTAATGGATTTATATCCAAATAAAGATAACAGCAAGCTGTACACAACCGCAACAACAGAACCTTCTGTCGCTGTAAATACACCTGCAATAATACCACCGATTACAATAATAATCAACAGAAGACATGGAAGAGCCTGAAAAATAATGTTCATGGCCTCTTTAAATGTGAATTTCTGTTTGCTTCTGTAATTTCTCTTCTTTGCAAAAAAATAAATGACACTCATACAAGCCAGGCCCCAGAGAATACCGGGAATATAGCCCGCCATGAAAAGAGCTGCTACCGAAGTTCCTCCACTCACCAGAGAGAACGTAATCATAACGTTACTTGGAGGAATCAGAAGACCTGTAGGCGCTGTGGCAATGTTAGCTGCTGCGGAAAAGTTCGGGTCATACCCCTCATCTTTTTCAATAGGTCCAATAATGGATCCCATAGCAGAAGCAGCGGCTGTACCGGAACCGGAAATCGCACCAAAAAGCATATTAGCCAGAACGTTTGTCTGTGCCAGAGCGCCTGGTGTACGTCCTGTTACCAGTTTTGCAAGGTTAATCAGACGGACTGCAATACCGCCCTTATTCATAATGTTTCCTGCCAAAATGAAAAACGGAATAGCCAGCAAACTGAATACGGAAATACCAGAAAAAATTCTCTGCGCTCCTGTTAAAACGGCAACACTGGTATCCATAACCGGAAGAATTGCACACACGGATGAAATTCCCAGCGCAACGGCAATAGGCACACCGGCAATCAGCATAATAACCAGCAAGACTAAAATAATCAATCCTGAAATAACTGCTGTACTCATAAACTTCTCCTCCCTATGATTCCTTTACTTCTCTTTGTTCTCTCCCATATCCTGCTGCCAAGTCCAAAATATTCAGTATGGAATAGATGACAATCAGAATACCGGAAAGGGGCACTACGGTATAAATAACGCCCATTGGAACACCTAAAGAAGCGGTTACCTGTGTCATGGTCAGCCCCATAATATTCCAGCCTCCATATACCATAACACTGCCTGCCAGGAGCATAATTAGAATCTCAATAATGATTTCCAGCACTTTTCTAGATGTTCCTGTTAATTTATCTGCAACGAAACCCATGCGCATATGGTCTCTTTTTCCGAATACATAAGCGGATGCCAGAAGTGCCATCCAGGTAAAGCTGTAGGTCAGAAGTTCCTCAGACACTGTACTTGGGCTGTTAAAAAAGTAACGAACTACAATCTGATAGGTTCCCACAATTACCATCAGTGCAAACAGAGCTGCACAGGTCCAGCTTAATACCAGGTCAATTCCCTTACGGATTTTATGCAATACGTTCATTAATTTGCCTCCTTATCAGTGTATTTCGCGTTGATTTCCTGAATGTGGTCATACAAATCCTGAATGTCCGGATTTTTCTTGAGCATCTCATCCTGCACACCGGCTACCTTGTCTTTAAACTGCTGAATATCCACATCAATAAATTCCACGCCCATGTCGTTCTGGGCTATTTTCTTTGCCTCTTCTACCTGTACATCCCATTTCTCCAGTTCTACTTCTGTAGACAGTCTGGCAGCTTCCTCAAAGACTTCTCTTTCTTCGTCGCTTAGGCTGTTTAAGAATTTCAGGTTTCCGATTAACATATCCGGCACCATCTGATGCTTGTTGTAAGAGAAGTATTTGGCAACTTCTCCGTGTTTGTTGTTAGTCAAAGCCAGTTCGTTGTTCTCCGCGCCGTCGATAACTCCCTGCTGAATAGCGGTATAGACTTCACCAAAACTCATCGGAGAAGCGGCAGCACCAAAGGCTTTTGCCATATTTACGCTGGCTGGTGACTGTTGTACACGGATTTTCAGACCTTTTAGATCATCCGGTGTATGGATTGGCTTGGTTGCATAGAAGTTACGGGTTCCTGCATTGTACCAGGTCAGTACGCGGAATCCGGCTTCATCTGTAGACGCATACACTTGATTCATATAATCTGTATTATTCATAACTTCATGATAAGCGTCCTCTGAAGTAAACAGATATGGCATACTGAAAACCTCATACACATCTGCAAAGGTTTCCAGGTTTGCGGTACCTGCCACTACGAAGTCAATGGCGCCTGTCTGTGTCAGCTCAATGGCTTTCTGTGCAGAACCCAGAAGTTCATTTGGGAAAATCTGTACTTCGTACTTATCACCCAGATTTTCTTCCACATACTCCTTAAATTTTAAAAGTCCCAGATGTTCCGGGTGTGTTTCAGACTGTGCATGAGAAATACGGATGATTCTCTTTCCTCCTGTGACGGAAGACGCACAGCCGGACATTCCCGTAACCACAGCAGCGCAGAGAACTGTTGCTAAAATTCGTTTTAAACCTTTCATTCTTTCTCGTCCCTTCATTGTATTTCTGTTCAGAAATTTGTTGTTCCCCGTTTTATCAGACGACATCTGATAGAACGTTTATGCCGTACAGATTGCCCCTCCAGAAGCTGCATAAGAGAATCCACTGCTGTTTTACACAGCGCATCGCTGCGGCTGTCTATGGAAGTCAGCTCCGGCTCACAGCACACGGCCAGTTCTGAATTGTTGAACCCAACGATATTTACATCCTCCGGCACCCGAAGCTGCTTCTTGTTTGCATACTTCAAGGCTCCCACTGCAAGTCCGTCGTCTGTAGCCACTACCGCATCAAAGCAAAGTTCCTCTCTTGATAGTAAATATTCCCTAACTGTGGATATTTTATTTTCAGTAAAAATTTTCAGTTCCTCCACAACCGGAAGACCATTATCTCTCAGTGCCTCTTCGTAGCCCAGAAGTTTCTGTGTCGCACTGTAAGAATGGGAATCACTGAGAAACAAAATATGCCTTCTGCCTGCTTCTGTCAGAGCGCAGACGGTATCGTACATAATCTGATAGTTTTCAGACACTACACAGTACACACCCGGACAGCGGATGTATCCATTAATCAAGAAAACCGGCGTTTTTTCCGCTGCTTCGCTCAAATAGCGAATATCATCCTCGCCTCCGTCTCCTGCATAATGGGAACCCACCAGCACCAATGCATCAATTTTTTTTCTAAGTATCATCTGTACAGCCTTCACCTTATTCTCATATTCGTAACCGCTGCAGTAAAGAATACAGTCATACCCATAACTTCGGAAACTTTTTTCCAGATAAGCCACCGATTCCGCCATATAGGCGTCCGATACATCGGGACAGACAATCCCCACGGTTCTCATGGAATTTAATCCCAATCCTCGTGCAAACACATTCGGTGTGTAATTTTGTTCCTCCATGACTGCCCGTACTTTCTGCTTTGTTTTCTCGCTGACCTTGGGACTGTCATTGACCACCCTGGACACGGTCGCAATAGAAACGCCTGCAAGTCTTGCAATATCATAGATGTTCATACCATTCCTCTTTCTTTTTCCCGCCTTTGAGGGATTCTGATGTAAGCCCTTACACCTTATCTCACATTATACAGGACTTTTATGCAAAATGCAAAACCTTTATCCTCGTGATTTTTTACAATTTTTCATATATGTTTTTATGCGTTTTTAATATTTTTTGTTTTTTTATAATATTTATATTGACGTTTTTAAAATTCAGCGTTACATTTAGTGTAAGCCCTTACATTTCTGACTTTATACATTTTTTTAGGAGGAAATTAATGCAGAAATATATTAAGATTCGTCCTGCTGACAAGGTTGCGGTTGCTCTTTGTCCGTTAACAGCAGGAACGGAAGTTACCATTGAGGGTCAGACACTGACTCTTCTGGAAGATATTCCACAGGGTCACAAGTTTGCCCTGGAAGATTTATCCCCAAATCAGCCGGTTATCAAATACGGCTATCCTATCGGAGTTACCAAAGAAGCGGTAAAAGCCGGCGCCTGGATTCATGTACACAATATGAAAACAGGACTGGGAGATTTGCTTACTTATAAATATGAGAAACAGGACGCAGACCTTACTCCTACCGAAGAACGTTTCTTCCAGGGATACCGCCGTGCAGACGGCAAGGCAGGAGTGCGCAACGAACTCTGGATTATCCCTACTGTAGGCTGTGTCAACAATGTGGCTACTGCCATTGAACGAAAAGCCCAGAGCCTTGTGCAGGGAAGCATTGAGGCCATTGCTGCCTTCCCTCATCCTTACGGATGTTCCCAGATGGGGGATGACCAGGACAACACTCGCCAGATTCTGGCAGACCTTATCAACCACCCCAATGCAGGCGGTGTGCTGGTACTTGGACTTGGCTGTGAAAACAGCAACATTGATGAACTGAAAAAATTCATCGGCCCTTATGATGAAAACCGGGTAAAATTCCTGGTGGCTCAGGAATGTGAAGACGAAATCAGCGAAGCCTTAAAACTGATGGAGGAACTGGCTGCTTACGCAGGAAAAGCCCAAAGAGAACCCATTAGCTGCAGCGAACTGATTATCGGCATGAAGTGCGGCGGCTCAGACGGACTGTCCGGTATCACGGCCAACCCGGTAGTAGGCGCATTCTCTGATTTGCTGATTTCCAAAGGCGGCACCACCATTCTCACAGAGGTTCCGGAAATGTTCGGCGCAGAAACCATTCTCATGAACCGCTGTGAAAACGAAGAACTCTTTGACAAAACCGTACATCTGATTAATGACTTTAAGAACTATTTCACCAGCCACAATCAGACCATTTACGAAAATCCCTCTCCGGGGAATAAAAAGGGGGGCATCTCTACTTTAGAGGACAAGTCTATGGGCTGCACCCAAAAATCCGGCTCCGCCCCTGTAAGAGGCGTCCTTTCCTACGGAGAACCGGTAAAAGAAAAGGGACTCAACCTCTTAAGCGCACCCGGCAACGATTTGGTAGCTTCTACCGCACTGGCTGCTTCCGGCGCACACATTGTCCTCTTTACCACAGGAAGGGGAACCCCTTTTGCTTCTCCAGTACCTACCGTAAAAATCTCCAGTAATTCCAATCTCTACGGTCATAAAAACAACTGGATCGATTTCAACTGCGGCACTATGGTTGAAGGAACTTCTCTGGCAGAACTGAGCAATCAGCTTTTTGACTATGTCACAGCCGTTGCTTCCGGAG
>DXFK01000140.1 GCA_019114495.1 Candidatus Blautia stercoravium | reverse complement strand
ACAGAAAATGTGCGGAAGATATTATGTGGATGATAAAACTTCACGGGAGATTGAAAAGATTGTGAGAAATCTGGATCAGCGTTTAAAGATAGAACATGGACAGGATATCCATCCGTCTGAAGCCGCAGTCGTTCTTGCAAGGGAGCAGGAGGAAATGGCTGCAAGAAAGATGCAGTGGGGCTTTCCGGGGTTTCAGGGAAAAGGACTGCTTATCAATGCAAGGGCAGAGGAAATCCTGGAAAAGAAGACATTTAGGGACAGTGTACTGCATCGGAGATGTGTGATTCCTGCCCGCCATTTTTATGAATGGAGCAAAAGCAAAGAAAAGTATACCTTTCAAAGTAGAAAGCAGGATGCGATATTATTTATGGCAGGGTGCTATCAAATATATGATGGTCAAAATCGGTTTGTGATTCTGACTACGCAGGCAAATGCTTCCGTAGCACCGGTGCATGAGCGGATGCCATTGCTTTTGGAGCGACAGGAACTGGAGGATTGGATTATGGAAGATGCTGCAGTAGAATTTATTCTTGGTAAGAAGCCCATACAGTTGAACAGGACAGCAGAATACGAACAGTTGAAATTGTTTTCATAAAAAGAGTATCCATTTGGGGTAAAATTAAGGTATCCACAATCTTAAAAATACATACAAAGGAGCTCTTTATGAATATCATAAACACCTTAGCCCTGAAAAACAATAAGCCTTATTTCTTATCAAAGAATTCGTAGGCAAACTTGGCATTGAAAAACTTTTTAGGAATGCTTTCAAAACCAATGATTCTGCATCACGGCCTACGGTATCAAGATTCTTTAACCGTATGAATGAAGGTACTTTAAGCCAGTTCCTTGCTATTGACAGAATAATGGCTATCATGCTCTTGTCTGTTATAATAAAATGACCGGGGAGCCGATAAAAATCCTGTTTCGTGGTGACAGCGGTACGCATAGGCAGCGGATCTCTGCCCTCTCCGATTAGCTGATATGGCTTTTCCTCCATGCAGGCTATGAATTCCGTGTTTTCTTTGGGAGGGATGAAAATATATGAAGGGAGATGCCGCAAAATCTGTGCATCTCCCTTGCTTTTTTATGAATTCTTTTTATGGGGACAGTTTTTGTTATCCGTTTTCGGTTTCATAGACCAGAATATGACATTCATGAGAATTACGATAAGTAATACGGTAGCTAAGGCTACCCAGAATCCCATATTCAGACCAAGCCTTTCGGTAGTTCCAAAAAGTGTCATCCAAAGTTCTTTCCAGTTCATAATCGCACCTCCTTAAAGCAGTTCGCCAAAATGACGGACATAAGCCTTTTTCAAGCTTGTTGCCAAAACCATATACAATAAGATACATGGAAGCAGATATGCAAAGTATGCTGCAGGCAGAGCCACAAACCCAAGAAGATTTCCCAATATCGTAAATGGTATTATGGTCAGAATCGTAATCCCTGTCATTGTAAGGAATGTCACAGGAGCAGATGCATGGCTCTGGATAAATGGGAGCTTTGGTGTACGGATCATGTGGATTACCAGTGTCTGGCTCCACATAGATTCTACAAACCAGCCAGCCTGAAACATTCCGATATACTGTGTCTGCATAGCTGTTAGTTCTGCACCGCTAAAATGAGCCGGAAGGTCATTGAACAGGATGCCTTTGGATACAAAGAGAGGGCAGAATACAAAGTACATGAAAATGTATGTGGTAAAATCAAAGATGGAGCTGGTTGGTCCAATCCAGATCATAAAGTTTCCTACACTGGAAGCATCCCATTTCCGGGGTTGGGCAATAAACTCTTCATCTACATTATCCCATGGGATTGCCGTACAGGACAGGTCGTAGATCAGGTTTAGGAAAATCAAATGCACACTTTCCATAGGCAGGAATGGCAGAAGGGCAGAAGCAGCCAGCACGGAGAACATATTTCCAAAATTGGAGGAAGCAGTCATTTTGATGTATTTGATCATGTTGGCATAAGTTTTCCGTCCTTCAATGATGCCCTGTTCCAAAACCATCAGATCTTTTTCCAAAAGAATGATATCTGCAGATTCTTTTGCCACGTCTACCGCTGTATCCACAGAAATGCCGATGTCTGCAGATTTCATGGCAGCAGCATCATTGATTCCATCGCCCATAAATCCAACAGTATGACCATTTTCACGAAGAACAGAAACAATACGGGCTTTCTGTTCCGGCGTCAGTTTCGCAAATACATCGGTGGTTTCTGCCGCCCTGGCAAGTTCTGTATCATTCATATGTTCCAAGTCAGAACCCAGGAGCATATTGCGGACCTTCAGCCCTACCTGCTTACAGATGGTTCGGGTTACTTTTTCATTATCACCTGTGAGGATTTTGGTAAGGACACCATGGTTCTTCAATGCCTGGATGGCATCGGCAGTGGATTCTTTAGGCGGATCCAGGAATGCCAGATAACCAATCAGCACCATGTCACATTCATCTTTGACACCAAAGGCTCCAACTGGGGATGGGTTGCTCTTTTGGGCTATAGCCAGGACGCGGAAGCCTTTTTCATTTAACCCATCCACGGTGTTCAGAATCCGGCTGCGTACTTCGTCACGCAGAGGCTGTACGTGCCCATCACATTCTGCAAAGCTGCAGATAGAAAGCATTTCTTCCACCGCACCTTTTGTTACCATTTGTGTCTTTCCAGTTTTATCCTGTACCACGGTGGATAAACGGCGGCGTTTAAAGTCAAAGGGAATCTCATCTACTTTGACGTAGGTTTCTGACAGGTCGATCAGACGTTTATCTGCTGTTTCCATTTCTTCTGTTTTATGAATAATTGCCAGATCCATCAGATTTTTATATCCTGTTTGAAAATAGCTGTTCAGATAAGCATGGCGTAGCACCCTGGTATCATCCTCCCCATTCACGTTCAGATGATATTCCAGTACCACCTTATCCTGGGTCAGTGTACCGGTCTTGTCTGTGCAGAGGATATCCATAGCACCAAAATTCTGAATGGAATTGAGATTTTTTACAATCGTCTGCTTTTTGCTCATGGAAACAGCACCTTTTGCAAGGCAGGTGGTTACAATCATTGGAAGCATTTCCGGTGTGAGTCCCACTGCAATGGAAATTCCAAATAAGAAAGCTTCCAGCCAATCACCTTTTGTAATGCCATTGACAAAGAACACCAGTGGGACCATAACCAGCATAAAACGGATCAGTACCCATGACACAGCATTGACACCTTTCGTAAAACTGGTTTCCACGGCTTCTCCGGCAACAGCAGAGGTCATAGAGCCAAACAGTGTCTGATCGCCAACGCAGATAGTTACAGCCGTTGCACTTCCAGAGATTACATTACTTCCCATAAATGCAATGTTGGTATAATCCGTTACACTGTTCTTATGAGGGCTTACATGAGGGAGCTTTTCAATCGGTTCACTTTCTCCGGTAAGGCTCGCCTGGCTGACAAAGAAATCCTTTGCATCTAGAATGCGGACATCAGCCGGAATCATGTCCCCGGCATATAAATGGACAATATCGCCTACAACCAGGTCATCCATGGGGATTTCCGTTTTTTCCTGTCCTCTTCGGGTGACGGTACAAGTCGTTGTAATCATTGCAAGCAGCTTTTCCGCAGCATTTCCGCTGCGGGATTCCTGTACAAAGCGAAGGGTACCGGAAATAAATACCATGGTTAAAATGATAACGACTGTTAGACAATCAAAGTCCTCCGGTACACTTCCAAAGAGGGAAAAATACGGGAAAATCATATCCGTAATCGTGGAAACAAAAGCAAGGCAAAATAAGATAGCAGTAAAAGGATTGATAAATGCACCAGCGACACGTTTTGCCAGGGATTTCTTTTTTTCATGGGTGACTTTGTTCGTACCGTATTTGGAACGGTTTACGGATACCGTATCTGCTTCTAACCCCCGAAGTGTGGTATGAAGGATTTTTAAAACCTCTTTTACCGGATTGGTTGCTGCAGATTGGATGCGGCGGTTCTGTTCGTCACGGATGACTGCCTTTTCTACAGTCTGGCGGACAGTCATACGATTTTCTTTTTTGTTCATTGGTCTTACCTCCTTGAATTTTCATAGGGGCAAGGAAGATTATATGAGAGACACGGAATCTCCGGATACTCATACAATATTCGCTGCCTTCTTGGACTGTCTTCAGAGCCCATGTCTTTCACCTCACAATCTTTAAAACTATCTATGTGCAACCGCAATGCGGATCACGGTCTGCGATATCGGTTACTTTTTTCGATATACCAGACATCTAAGCCGGCAAGTATCATCCATGCAATTATTGCATATACAAACCAATGGTTTGAAAAAAATGGCAAAAATCCTTTCACCAGAAAGATGATACCATTTAATGTAATGATTCCTCCGATATTGTGACTAAGCGGTACAATCATTTCCGTATTTGCAGATACTTTTCTTTGACCACGAACAGTATATAAAAAACAGCAGGGGAATTCTATGGCTAAAGTCTTGCGATTTTCTTGCGATTCGGCAAGAAAATA
>DXFK01000018.1 GCA_019114495.1 Candidatus Blautia stercoravium | reverse complement strand
AGAAAAAATATTTTATTTTTAAATAAATAGCTCACAGTCTTTCCGCTCAGAACAAACTTTTTTCAGTGCAATGTCAACTGCGGAAAGCATGACAGGATTTAGTCTGCGGGCAGAATGAGGACAGACAGATATACAGCGCATACAGGAGATGCAGATTTTTTCATTTACTTTTTTAGGATTCTCGTTGTCGATGGCCTGAACAGGACATTCCTTTGCGCATACCTTACTCTTCATTTTTGATTTCTCCTATCATGTTGATGATTCCGCAAACCAGGAAATTACATAATATGTATTTTCGGGAAGTTGTACATCCTCCTGCGGCATTACTTCAAATCTTCCAGTCAACCCCTGCTCCATCACAGTCTGATGAAAGTGGGACAACGCTATGCCAAGATCTACCCGCTTGATTACTTCCTCGCCCTTGGAGATTCCTGGGTTATACACCACATAGAAGTGATACACATCACCGGCTTTACGAATACGCCAAGGCTGTAAATTTTTAGCAGATGGTGCCAATCTTACCATTTCCAACGGATCCGCATAGGCGCCTGCCATACCTTTTGTAAGCGGAGTGATAAAATTCTCTTGATAGAACAGAGACTCCCATTCTTTCCGTTTAGAAGATTTCATGGTAGAACGCATGAGTGTTTCTGTCAGACTAGGCTTGGACGCCGGATACCCTACCGGCGAGATTGCCGGAAACAGCTCATCTTTTGGAATGTTCATGGCAGAAGAAAAACTATCTCTGTTAAAGGTAGCTGCCAGCCACACAGTCCCCAGCCCCATATTGGTCGCATACAGTATGAGGTTCTCAAATTCATAACCTGCAGCAAGCGGAGCCAGTTCTGTATCCGGGATAGAAATCCCAAGAAATGTGCTTGCCCCGTTGATTACGCCATATGTCCCCAGCTTCTCACCATCCACATTCAGTTGTCTATCTGTGATATACTTCTTTACCTGCACACCGAAGGGATTGTCCAGCCAGTTCATGCAATCCAATAGTGCACCTCGATCCTGTGGCGAGAGCGGTCGCTTCTCATATGTTCGCACACTGTGCCGTTTTTTGACCGTTTCTACAACGGGAATTGGTAACTTCATCAACTTAACTCCTCCTTTGCAGTTTGAATGATTACTTTGCCATTGAGCGATCCTTTTGCCACAAGTTGCAGTGCATCGTTGACTTGAGACAAGGAAAAGACACGGGAATCAACAGCAGGAACGATATGCTGCTTTTCCACAATCTCCGTTATTTTTCGCAGCTGGGCGCCATCAGAACGTACAAACATAAACCGATATTCTTTGCCCTGCTTTCTGGCTGCTTTATCGTATTTGCTTCCAGCCAGAGTGAACAATACTTTTTTCAGACCAGAAAAATGATTTCTGACTGCAAAAGCCTTGTTTGGCCCTGTCCTCAAACTCAACAGGCGTCCTCCTTTTTTCAGAACGGAAAGCTCATGTTCAAACTCCGACGTCCCCAGTGTGTCGATCACATAGTCAATTTCAGACAGCTTTTCCCAGTAATTTTCTTTTTTGTAATCAATGTACTGATCTGCGCCAAGGGAAACCAGTCGTTCTTCTGCACGTGCGTTTCCGGTCACGATTACTCTTAACCCCAGTGCTTTTGCTATAGGCACGGCCATTTGTCCGAAGCTTCCTGAACCACCGGGAATAAGCACTGTCTCTCCAGGTTTTGCTTCAAGTTCCTCCACAATTCCCTGATATGCCGTCAATCCAGTTAACGGAATGGCTGCGGCCGCAGAAAAATCATAACCTTCCGGCATTTTTGCAAGTGCGTGCTGATCCACCGCGACATATTCCGCAAATGCGCCGATTTTACTCAGCGGAAGACGTGTATAGACACGATCCCCTTTCTGGAAGCCCTTCACCCTGCTTCCCACCTTTTCCACGATACCGGAGCACTCATTTCCCAATGTCAGAGGCATGGAGTAATCCTGGATCAGCTTTACACTTCCGGTAAGAATGAGAATTTCTAACGGATTTACTGCTGCCGCTTTCACCTTCACAAGAACTTCTGAATCTCCAATCTCAGGTACCGGAATCTCACAGAGACTTGTTTGAATATTTCTGGAATACTTCTTTATCTGGGCTGCTTTCATAGTTAAACCCCTTTCTTTTCTTTTTATTTTACTAATACAGTTGCCTATGAATATTATATATTTTTTTACATTCTTATGATTCACTTTAAAATCAGATGTAAATAATAGTATTACACCCTTGTTAGTTTAACACTTCGAAGATGTAATGTCAAGATTTACATTGAAATTCTGATGCTTTCCGTCCACTTTGTTCCAGTATCCCGGCCAGCTTTTTTTGATTCATGCAATCGAAAATATCCATCCCGATTGGTTGTACTGCATTTCCGGGTTTTGTCCCTTCCGGAATTTCTTCTCCAGAGTTATCACTCCTGCAGCCTCCAGGTGGAGAATCATTCTTGTTTTTCCTTTAAAAGCTTTTTCCATGGGTTTCCCGGTCTTTTGTAATTTCCTTTTGCAGTTCTTCTTCGTACCAAAGTTCTTGCTCATGTGAAACCCGTTTTCTCATTTTTTTGCTGTCTGCACATACTTTAACATGAGTCGAATCCATACTTGGTCTTCCGTTATCAAGACAGTATCTTTCTTCTACGAGATCATCTGCTCCCGCTTTTTATGCCCATTTTTAGTCATCATAAAAAAACACCGCATTTCTGATAGTTCCATTATGCCCCAAAAACGGTTATGGTTATAAAGTAGAAAGCCCTAGCTTTTTACTAGGGACTTTGTCTACAATCTGAAATGGCGCAACAGCTAATTGCTGTGCGCCATTTGCCATTTAAGCAAATCTATCATATATCATATTTGCTTTCGCATTGTCATTTTTCACACTATAGTTTCTCCT
>DXFK01000139.1 GCA_019114495.1 Candidatus Blautia stercoravium | reverse complement strand
AATACTCCCTATTACTTCAGCAAGATTTTCAAAAAATGTACTGGTCTGACCCCCTCTGCTTATATCGAATTATCCCGGTAATATCTTATTCCCTCTCATTGAACCGTACATACGGGTCTCGTATACGGCTCTACAATTTATATTTCATCATTTCTTAGATAATAAAATAAAGGATTGAGCAGACCTGCTCCGTCCTTTATTTTTGTTTCAAGTACTTATGGATTAATTAAAAAATTGACAACATTCATTCCACTTCGTTTATACCAACCATTATCAGGTGCACTTCTCCCGTATGGTAGATCCGAGCGCCAAAATACCAGTCTCCCTAAATCAATGTTGTGTATGGGTTATAAGTCCCGAACAGCCCGTTATGTATTCTGACGGTCCAGGTATCTCCCTGATACCTTTCCCAGTTTTTTACTGGGCCCGCGCCTGTAATAACTGCTATTACCGGACAATTTTTTATTTTTCCTTTCATTTCTATTTATTTTTCTTGTCTGTTTTTCATAGTTTTTAGGCTTGATTTTTATTACTTTTCACGATTTTCTTTGTTCTACTTTCTTTCTTCTGATGTTTAATTGTTTTCCCGCATACTTTGTGATATTATTATCAAGCAAATTTCTTTTAAGGAGGTAACAGTATTTATGAAAGGTTATGCAATGCTGAAAATCGGCGAATCTGGATGGATTGAAAAAGACCGCCCCGTATGCGGTCCTATGGATGCTGTATGTAAACCATTGGCTGTCGCAATCTGTACCTCAGACGTTCACACGCTCTGGGAAGGTGCGATTGGAGACCGCCACAATATGATCCTTGGTCATGAGTGCTGTGCCGAAGTCGTTGAAGTCGGCTCTCTTGTCAAGGACTTCAAACCCGGCGACCGGGTTCTCGTTCCGGCGATTACACCGGACTGGAACTCTTTGGAAGCACAGGCCGGCTTTTCCATGCATTCCGGAGGAATGCTGGCAGGATGGAAATTTTCCAACTTCAAAGACGGTGTTTTTTCTGAATATTTCCATGTGAATGATGCAGACGGCAATCTTGCTCTTCTTCCTTCCAATATTAGTCCGGTAGATGCTTGTATGCTTTCCGATATGGTTCCCACAGGCTTCCATGGCGTAGAGCTGGCGGACGTACAGTTCGGTGACTCTGTCCTTGTCATCGGAATCGGTCCTGTCGGCCTGATGTCCGTAGCCGGAGTGAATATGAGAGGCGCTTCCCGTATTATTGCAGTCGGAACAAGACCAGTATGTGTGGAGGCTGCAAAGGGCTACGGCGCAACGGATTTTGTCAGCTACAAAAACGGTACCATCGAAGACCAGGTACTGGCAATGACTGACGGAAAAGGTGTGGATAAAGTTATCGTGGCCGGAGGCGGGTGCGAAACCTTTGATTCTGCCGTCAAATGTCTGAAACCGGGCGGAAAGATTGGAAACGTAAACTACCTCGGAAGCGGAACGTATGTCAATATCCCCCGTACAGAATGGGGCGTAGGAATGGGACATAAGCAGATCAACGGCGGCCTGATGCCTGGCGGAAGGCTCCGTATGGAAAAACTGGGTTCTCTGGTTGCCGCCGGAAAACTAGATGTACATCCTCTGGTTTCTCATGTGTTTGACGGCTGGGATCATCTGGAAGAGGCGCTCTTCCTGATGCGCGACAAACCGAAGGCTCTGATCAAACCGGTTGTAAAAATCGAAGACTGACAGACCACACATCATTCTAAACTTCCGGCTTTCAGAAATTTTTGTCTCCTGAAAGCCGGTAATTATTTCCATAATTATGGAAGAAAGGATACCCTTATTTGAAAGTTCTGATTGTTTCCGGTTTTCTCGGAGCCGGAAAAACCACATTTATCCGTGAAATGGCAAAAAAATCACGGCACGATTTTGCCGTGATGGAAAATGAATACGGCGATGCTTCGATTGACCGAGCCGCCCTGGAGTCTGACTCCTCCCTCAATATCTGGGAACTGACGGAAGGCTGTATTTGCTGTTCCACAAAAACAGATTTTGCCTCATCCGTCCTTACGATTGCCAATACCATCGACCCGGAATATCTGGTGGTGGAGCCGACCGGTGTAGGAATGCTTTCCAATATCATCCTCAATCTTCAGAAGATTCAATATGAACGTATTTCATTGCTTCGTCCGGTAACGCTCCTGGACGCCCAGTGTTTTGACCTCTCGGTTTCTGAATACGGAGATATTTTCAAAGATCAAATCCGATCCACAGGAACGATCCTGATCTCGAAGCAGAATTTTTCCTCTTCTGAAGATATGCAGACATTTCTTCAGAAGATCCATGAAATTGACCCAAAAGCAAACGTACTTCCCGGCCATTATTCTTCTTTCGGTCCGGATTTCTGGGAAACGCTGCTTTCCACAGATCTTGACGGCAATTCTCTTTTGCCTCAAAAGCGTCCGGAAGAGATCCCTGAGTCTCTGACTTTGCATCAGATCACTCTTCCCGGCGCCTCTCATTTACTTTTCTTTCTCGAAGATGTGATCCGGCATGCCTATGGAAATATCTACCGGGCAAAGGGTGTTGTGGCCGCCGGAAATGCCCGGCTTCGTTTTGATGTCGTAGGCAGTCAGTATTCTGTCACCGGCTGTTTGGAAAACGATCCTCTCTGCGGCGTTTTTATCGGCAAAGAGCTTCAAAGAAACAAGCTTCGTCGTACCCTCCTTCCTGATTTCCATACAGATCCTAAGACCATCCGAATCAGACGTTAAGCCCCGGACGCTGCTGCTCCCGGTACGCGCCGGGACTCATGCCCATATATCTTCGAAATACCTTTCCAAAATAGTTTCCATTGGAAAACCCGTTGTCTCTGGCAATATGTTCCACACTTTTTCCAGTACTCAGAAGATCTCTCATCGCACTCTGGAGTTTCAAGCGTGTCAGATATTCTACTGGCGTTACTCCGAATTCCCTGCGGAAACATCGGCACAGATGCTCGGAAGAAACACCCACATAGCCTGCCACTTCTCCTACTCCCGGCAGGACGCGGCAGGATTTTTTCATATAATCCGCCGCCCGATCGGCCAATGCGCTCTTTTGACTGCTTCCGGGCAATTCAGCCTTCCGAAGCAACGCACAGAGAAACTGATAGAGGAATTCTCCCCCCTCATATTTTTCCAACTGACCGCCTTTGGTCAGACGTTCCTTCAGATTTACCGCCATCTGTACAGGTACGCTCTCTGCTTCCAGATGGATCAAATCCGGGCAAATGCTTCGAAGCTTTTCCACAAATACTCCGGCTGCGCTTCCCTCAAAATGCAGATAAAGAAACTCCCAGGATGCATCCGGCGTTTTCTCAAGAAAGTATCGGCTGTCCTCCGGAAAACAGATCAGGAATCCGCTCCCTTCCCCCACTCGGAATCTTTTTCCCTCTCTTTCGTAGATCCCTTCTCCTTTTAACGTATACTGGAATAAAAAACCTCCATATCCCGGCCGTTTCCCGTTATGAAAATCATAGATTTCTCCCTGTCTTCTTTCTATCCCACCGTCCAAAAGCACGAGCGGCTCACCCTTCATTTCATTGATATTCAGAACTCCGAAGCTCCCCAGATGATATTGCATCAGAAATTTACCCCCTTATATCAGATTTTGCTTCTTTTCCACGATATACACTCTCAGTATAATAAATTCTATAAGGCGCTGCAAATACAGATTTTATTACCTGTATTACTTGGTTTTCCAGCGTTTTGACGCTTTTCCCGCAGAATATTATTCTTATCAAATATATACCATATTTCACGGGAAAAAGAAACTTTTACAGGAGGTTTTTACAATGAACAAAAATATCTTTGCCAAACATCCTCCGATGGGATGGAACAGCTACGATTACTACGATACCACGGTCAACGAAGAACAGGTGCGCCAAAATGCTGCCTTTATGGCAGAGCATCTGAAAGAATACGGATGGGAATATATCGTTGTGGATATCGAATGGTATGCCCATAAAGCCGGCTCCATGCGGGATCGTTTTCAGTATATTCCTTTTTCGAAGCTCGAAATGGACGAATATTCCCGCCTTCTTCCGGATCCGGAACGTTTCCCGTCCTCAGCGGACGGCCGGGGATTTGCTCCTTTGGCGGAATACATTCACAGCCTGGGGCTGAAATTCGGAATCCATATCATGCGCGGCATCCCGCGGATTGCTGCTCACCTGCATACCCCTGTGCTCGGAACCGACGCAAACGCAGCGGATGTGGCGGATCCAAGCTCCATCTGCGGATGGAATCCGGATATGTACGGCGTGCGCAACACCCCCGAAGGACAGGCTTATTACGATTCTCTCCTGGAATTGTATGCTTCCTGGGGCGTAGATTTTATCAAGTGCGACGACATCTGCAACACCAATCTCTACCCCGCCAACCCATATTCGGGGCGTCATGAGATCGAAATGCTCGCAAAATCCATCCAGCGCTGTAAACACCCGATCGTCCTTTCCCTTTCTCCGGGACCGGCTCTGATCGACAAAGCATGGCACTATGAGACCTATGCTAATATGTGGCGGATCACAGATGACTTCTGGGATAACTGGGATTTGCTCAAAGACATGTTCCACAGATGCGAACTCTGGCAGAATCATGTATCCGAAGGATGCTGGCCGGACTGCGATATGCTTCCGCTTGGAAAACTGGGAAAAGGCTTTGGCGAAGAGCGCAGCACCCGCTTTACCCCGGAAGAGCAGAAAACCATGATGACGCTCTGGTCCATCTTTGGTTCTCCTATGATGCTTGGTTCGGAAATGACAAAGCTCGATGAGAAGACCCTCGCACTTCTCACCAACCGCGAAGTCCTCCATCTGCTCAGTCCAGACTGCAAAGCGCGGCAGGTAGTTCTGGATGACGATCATAGTGTTTGGATATCCAAAGATCAGAAAACAGGCGCTTTCTACCTGGCTCTGTTCAACTTAAAGGACGAAGCCTGTAAAGTATCTGTACGCCTTTCAAAAGCCCTGGAAACGCTGAATCTTCCTGTCCCGGAAGATCTTGATACCAGCAAAGTCCTTCTTTCCGACCTCTGGAACGATACCTGCAAAACCATAGAGAACGGAGAGGCAAACGCTGTTCTTGCGGCACACGACTGTGTCGTATGGAAAGTAACATTCTGATTCTTTCCTTCAGGATTCTCTGATCAGCAAATAACCGGCTGCCTTTTCTGACAGCCGGTTTTATATTTCTGTAAGTATGACCTGTCCCCAAAAGATGATCTATTGACAATAAGTATCTTTCTCCGCAGCAGGCAACCACCACATGTGGGTAATCTGCCGTTTTCAGGCTCGGACACATCCGGATGCTTGTTCACCACACCGAAGACGGAAGATAAAGAAGGATTACCCTGGCTTCCGCTCTGAAACAAGTCAGAGGGCTTTGGAGTGGGAATCATAAATTTTATTTCTCACTCTTTGCATATTAAGATATTTTGTTATTTTTACATTATCCCCTCTTTGCCCAGACAAATCCATGTCCCGGCACCTGCACATCTTTCATTTCCATCTTCTCCCCTGTCATCAGGTTTTGGTACTCTCCGTCCTCCTGCATCCATGCCGTTCTGTCCTGGATGCTGAAATTAAAGATTCCGAAGAATTTCTCCCCATCCCTTTCCCTCATGATACAGAGAATGGAATCATCATGCACATCATAAGTATATACACTGGCTTTTGTATCAAACACAGCTTCCTGTTTGCGAAGTTTTTCCAGCCTGTTCAGCCCCATGAAAATCTTTCCTTCCACGGTATCTGCAAGGTTTCTTTTCGCTGCCAAGTCCCAGTGGAACGCTCCCCTGTGAAGATAACGGGAATCCTCCCTCTTCAACGGATTATCCTTGTAGCTGTAATCATTCACCTGTCCGATTTCATCCCCGCTGTAGAGCATAGGAATTCCGGACTGGGTAAGCATATAAGCGTGAAGCATCAAGTCAAGCCCCACGGCTTTCTCCATTTTTTCCTCATCCTGCTCAAAGCCTGCGCTTTCCACACCACACATAGATGCTGTAGTGCCGCAGAATCTGGCGTCCTGGGTCACAGGGTCATCGTTGTAAAGCTCGCCCCGGCTGACACTTCCCCCATATTTTCCGGTAAAAAAATCATTTAAGTATCTCTTATGAGAAACCTCTTCCATGCCCCACCATTTCAGGGTATCAAAGTCCAGTCCCCATCCAATGTCGTCATGGCACCGCAGGTAATTCAAAAATGTATATTCCTTTGGCAGCGTATTCACCACATCCATCTGCTTCTTCAGCAGCCGGATATCCTGGGTGGCCAGACTGTGCCAGGTCGTGGCCATGGTCGTCACGTTATACAGCATATGACACTCCGGCTTCTCCACAGTTCCAAAATAAGGCACCACCTTTTCCGGCTCCATTACCACTTCACCCAGCAAAATCACGCTTGGGCACACAATTTCCCCAATAATCCTCATCATTCTTACAATGGTATGCACTCTCGGAAGATTCCTGCAGGAAGTTCCCAGTTCTTTCCAGATATACGGCACTGCATCAATACGGATAATATCAATTCCCTGATTGGCAAGATAGAGGAAATTGTACATCATTTCATTAAATACCCTGGGATTTTTATAATTTAAATCCCACTGATAAGGATAAAAGGTTGTCAGCACATAATGCTCCAGTTCTGGGAGGTAAGTAAAATTACCCGGAGCAGTGGTTGGAAATACCTGAGGCACCGTCTCCTCATATTTCCTAGGTATATCATAGCTGTCATAGAAGAAATAACGGCTCATGTACTCTCCGTCGCCCTGTCTCGCCTTTTTGGCCCATTCATGGTCCTCGGAAGTGTGATTCATGACAAAGTCCATGCACACATTCATATCCTTCCGGTGGCACTTGTCTGTCAGCGCCGCCAAATCCTCCATAGTACCAAGCTCTGGTTTTACCTTTCTGAAATTTGCTACCGCATAACCGCCGTCTGAGCGGCCTTCCGGAGAATCCAGAAACGGCATGAGATGTACGCAGTTTACATTGCAAGACTTCAGATAATCCAGTTTTGCCTGCACGCCCTTCAGATTTCCTGCAAAATTATCAATATAGAGCATCATGCCCAGCATGTCGTTTTTCTTAAACCAGTCCGGATTTTCCTCTCTCTTTTTATCCCGGTTTTTCAGACTTATCTTTCTGGCCTGATAATATTCGTACATTTGAGAAGTCAGTTCTCCGAACATATCCTCGTTTCCGTATAATTCCATATAAAGCCATCTCAGTTCATCCTGATACTTTGCCATTCTTTCCTGAAAAACACTGTCACTTTTTTTCATTCTCATCATCCCACCCTATTAGAATCTTCTCTATCGGTCCTGTCAGTTCCCTCTGAAGATTGTATACCACATTGCTGATGACATATTCGCCATTATTTACGAAAATCTCTATGAGATTTTTATCTACAACAATATCCAGCCCATAGCTGCCTTTTAACTGAGGAGTGCTGCTTACCATCCGGTAATTTTTCCTGTTTCCAAACACTCTGCTTCTGTCCGCTTTCACACAATCCCCTTCCACATAAATCCTGTATCCGCCTATATCCAGCACATCTCCTTCATTCAGAGTTGTCTGCAGCCGGAAAGGCCGGTCATAATCCACATCTGTTCTGTCCTGCACTTCCTTTGACAGATACTTGTCTGCCTCCGTATGCATACGGAAATATATATGTCCGTCCTGTACCTCCATAATTCTCGGCGTACACATCATACCGTTCCAGGTGCCCCTCTCGCTGTCCTCTTTTACCGCCTCCGGCATACGCAGCCATGCAATCATAACCCGTCTGCCGTCTTTGTCCACATTAGTCTGGGGTGCATACAAGTCCAGTCCGTAATCCACAAACTGATAATCCTTTGGCAGTGACAATCCACATTCCCCTTCCCGGAAATCCACAAGTGTGCATATAGAGTGATGTACATATTCCAAACCTTCTTCCAGAATATTCATAGAAGACCCCTGGAACACATACTGTCCCTGGATTTCAAAAATATCCGGACATTCCAGAATTGTTCCAAAATTCTCATGACTGTACTGAGTGACATAATCCCAGTTTCTGCCATCCGCACTCTTATAAAACAGCACACGTCCTTTCTTCCCGGATATTGTACTTCCCAGAATCATGTAATACATATCCCCGTATTTCCATACCTTTGGGTCTCTGGTGTGGGTGGCGTCTGCAATGCTTTCATCCCTGACAACCGGAATAATCTGCTTCTTCGCCCCCATGTTGTCAAAAGAAAATCCATCCTCTGAAACCAGCATAGCCTGGCTGGTCTCAAAGGCATCCCCTTTTGCGTGATGAATATCCTCATGCTCCGTTTCCAGATATTTCACAGCAGAATAATACAGGTACATTTTCCCGTCCTTTTCCAGAGCGCTCCCTGAAAAAATTCCGTTTCGGTCATAATCCTTTGTTGGATACAGCGCCACACCCAGGTGTTTCCAGTGCAGCAAGTCCTCGCTTACTGCATGACCCCAGTGCATGGTTCCCCACTCCGGCGCATAAGGAAAATATTGGTAAAACAAATGATATTTTCCTTTGTAGTAAATAAATCCATTTGGGTCATTTATCCAGTTTCCCGGTGCTCTTAAATGTAAAGTGTCTTTTATCATAACCAGATACTCCCTTTCCTTAAATACGTTCCAATGCTATTTTACCGCTCCGGCTACCACACCGCTGATAATCTGTTTCTGCAGGGCTACATACAAAATCAGAATCGGGATAACGCAAAGCAAAAGTCCTGCCATAA
The DNA here is from genome assembly GCA_019114495.1 of Candidatus Blautia stercoravium. Classification (GTDB taxonomy): domain Bacteria; phylum Bacillota; class Clostridia; order Lachnospirales; family Lachnospiraceae; genus Blautia; species Blautia stercoravium. The sequence goes on along the minus strand of DXFK01000139.1, from coordinate 4,308 downwards.
TGGTTCCGTAATCTGCAGAATAAGTACCGTAGAAGCTGTAAGTAGACAGGGGCAGTGTCAAAAGCTTCTTGTCTGTCAGTACCAGAGACGGCAGAAGGAAATCATTCCAGAATGCCAGAGAGTTCAGGATTGCCATAGTAGAAATAATAGGTTTCAGCAATGGAAATACAATCTTGAAGAAAGTCTGGGCACGGGTACAGCCGTCAATATAAGCCGCTTCCTCCAAAGCAATGGGCATGCTTCCCTTAATAAAACCGTGGAACATGAACACAGACATTGCCATGGAAAATCCGGTATGCATAAAAATCAAGGTGATTCTGTGGTTTAAGATATTCAAAGTACCGCCGTAAATACTTACCAGTGGAATCATGATGGCCTGAAAAGGAATAATCATGGACGCTACCATTAAGGAAAACGTCAGCTTTGAAATCTTATTATTATGGCGCACAATATAGTAAGCCAACATGGAAGCAAATAAAGTAACCAGTAAAGTTGCACTGACCGTTACAATCAGGGAATTTCCGAAAGCACGTGGGAAATTCATCTGGGTAAAGGCTTTTACAAAGTTGTCAAAAGACAGACCTTTGATGGTAAACAGCCAGGAAAACGGGCTTTTGATAATATCTCTCTTCTGCTTCAGGGAGTTGATAACTACCATTACAAAGGGAAACATATAAGCCACAAATAATATAAGCAACACTGCCAGAGAAAGAATATTCGTTATTTTTTTCTTGGTTCCGCCAATCTTTGTCTCATTCATTATGCTTCAACCTCCCTCTTCTTTGTGAAGTATACCTGCAGGCCACTGATGCATGCTACAATAACAAACAGGATAAATGCCTCTGCCTGTCCTACGCCGAACTGTCTGGAAGTAAACGCTTTTTCATACACATGCATAGCTGCCATTTCGGTTGTTCCGTAAGGCGCACCTGCGGTCAGAGAAAGGTTTACATCGTATACCATAAATGCTCTTGATAAGGTCAGGAACAGACAAATGGTAATGGAAGACATCATCAGCGGCATGATAACATTTTTCAACTTCACCCAGCCGGAAGCTCCGTCAATGCTGGCTGCTTCCATAACATCCTCGCTCAGTCCCATAAATCCTGCCACATAAATCAGAATCATGTAGCCGGAAAGCTGCCATACCGATACTACCACCAAGGCCAGAAAAGCTTTGTTTGGTTCAGACAGCCAGGAAACCTCAAAGAAAGACCAGCCTGTGCTCTCTCCGATATTTACAAAAACTCTGGAAAATACAAACTGCCAAATATATCCCAGGACAATACCGCCGATTAAGTTCGGGGTAAAAAATCCTGCACGGAAGAAATTCTGTCCCTTAATGCCTCTGGTTAAGAGATATGCAATGGCAAATGCCAGTACATTTACCAGAACTACAACGGCAATCACATACTTAAAGGTCAGTACCAGAGAACTCCAGAACTGTACGTCCTTCATAACCCCTGCAAAATTTTGCAGTCCGATAAAATTCTTTACCTTAGACACACCGTCCCAGTCTGTCAGAGTCAGATATACACCATATAAAAAAGGTACAATCACCACTGCAAAGAAGCAAAACATACCGGGTAATGCAAACATGCAGAAGTCTTTTTTCTTATTATTTGATTTCATTCGCTCCGCCTTCTTTCTATCCTCTATTTCTGGTCAGCCCAGTATTCCTCTATAGATTTGATTAATTCCGCTCTGTCACTTCTGCCCGCCAGATATTTCTGCATAGCTGCTCCCAGTACAGACCAGTGGTCGTTTGGCACAATCGCAGACGCATTAAAGGTTTTGCCGTCATGTGCCTTCTGGTAAATATCTCTGCTCAACGGGTCCGCCGGCTCGTACGGGTTGTTCTGGAATGGAGGAATCAGGCTGCTGGTTTTTACGATCATCTGCTGTCCGATTTCACTGTACACGATCCAGTTCAGGAATTCCTTTGCTGCTGCCTGCTGCTTTTCACTGGCAATCTGTCCGTCTATCATGACCTGCTTGGAAGGAGATGCCTGAATCTTAGAGTTTACAAAGTCATTTTTGTCGTTATTCATAAAATACGGAAGGAATCCGTATTCGTCCGTTTCCTCTGCTCCCGCTTCTTGCAGATTCGGCCATGCCCAGTTTCCGTTGAACCAAAAAGCAGTCTTTCCGTCTACCAAATCAATAGCCATTTCGTCATAATCCGCACCCAGAGGATCAGCTTTTGCCACGTTGTACTCCTTCAGCACATCAAACATATCTAAAAACTGGCTCATTCGGTTATATTTTGTAAGATCCAGACTGCCGTCCTTAATCTCTTCAATAACCTCCTGTGCACCCGATGAAGTTCCGTCCTCTGTCTCATAAATATACTGGAGCTGGTGAGCACCCAGAGACCAGTCCTCCTTCGCCATGGAAACCGGACGTTCCATACCTGCATCCGACAGTTCCTTCAGCAATGCTTTAAAATCATCTAAAGTCGTAATGGAATCCGGGTCAAATTCTCTTCCCAGTGTTTTCTCAATCACTGATTTGTTGTAAATAATACCTCTTCCTTCGATACAGAGCGGGAAGCTGTATACCTTACCATTTACTTTTGTCACATAATCCTCAGCTTCGGAAATCCACTTTTCAGATGACAGATCCAGAGCCTTTTCCTCTGCCAGAGCAATAACATCTGTCGTATCCAGAATTGCCATTGTAGGCGGTGTTCCGGAATTATACATGCTTACCACCTTGGTATAAGGGGAATCTCCGTCTGTCACAGGCATAACCTCGATATGTACCCCGGCCTTTTCTTCAAACTGCGCCGCCATCTTTTCCAGAGCTGTCTGAATCTCTGCTTTAGAGTTCAGCAGAGTAATCTTGGTTCCATCCAATGAAGCATCATACTGGAAAGTGTCTGTAGAAGTATCAATAGGCACCTCCTTCTGTGTTTCGTTGGGGTCGTCCGGGTCACTGGCAAAACCAAAGGTGCATCCTGTCAGTGTCCCTGCTCCCAGCACTGCGGCAAGTGCTGATGCCATCACTCTTGTCACGACTTTTTTCTTCATGCTTTATTCCTCCCATGTTTTATGTAGTCGGGATTTCCCCGCTTTTCCATGCTTTTTCAGCCGTTATATAACCGGTAAAGTAACCGGTTACTTTTTTTGTAATTTCATACTAGCACAGAAACCTCTTTTCGTCAATGTCTTTGTGCACATTTTCCCTTTCCCGAAAAAATTTTGTAAAAATTGTACGATTTGCCCAATGATTATTTGGAGACGTTTCACAAAACCGGTTACTTAACCGATTCTTCCTTGTTCTTCTCACAGACTTCTGGTATACTGTTTTTCAACGACAAATGAGTAAAGAGGCGCTTATGAAACAGAAAAAAAACGTAACTTTTGATGATATTGCAAAATATACCAACTTTTCCAAGACAACCATTTCCAGGTATTTTAATAACCCGGATTCTCTTACTTTGGAAAATCAGGAAATCATCTCAAAAGCACTGGTAAAGTTAGATTATAAAGAAAACAAAGTAGCACGGATTCTTGCCAACGGACAGACCGAATTTATAGGTATTATTGTCCCCAATCTGCACAATCACTATTATTCGGAAATGCTGAATCAGATTCTGCAGACCTACGAACATTTCGGGTATAAATTCCTTGTATTTATCGGAAATGAACATGCAGACACTGAGCGGCGGTATATTCAGGAACTGATGTCCTATAAAATCGAGGGCCTGATTATCTTAAGCTTTACCATTCCCTCAAAAGAACTGGCTGATCTTCACGTTCCCATTGTGACCATTGAGCGGGAAGACAAATATGTGTGCAGCGTCAATACGGACAATTACATGGGAGGTGTGCAGGCTACCAGCCTTTTAGCTGAACATGGATGTGATGTACTCATACACATCAATACCCCCACTCCACCGGAAATTCCCGCCTACGGACGTATTAAAGGCTTTCAGGATATCTGCCGGAAAAAGAATATGAAGCATAAGATTATTTATAAAGATTTGGGTACTACCTATGAATCCATGCGGAGAACTTTAGGCGAAGTGTTAGACCAGCTGGAGCAAGACTATCCCCATCAGAAAAAAGGTGTGTTTATTTCCAGTGATACCCATGCCAATGTATTTTTAAACCTTCTGATTCAGAGATATGGCACTATGCCCAAAGACTATTGCCTTGTAGGATTTGATGATTCTCCCATTTCTACAGAAGCTGTCATCCCCATTAGCACCGTTGGACAGCACATTGATAAAATTGCATTTGAAGCTGTCAGCCTTCTGGTGGAACAAATGGATGAACGAAAGAAAAGAAATCCGGTTCTTTT
>DXFK01000138.1 GCA_019114495.1 Candidatus Blautia stercoravium | reverse complement strand
AGAAAGTTGTTATTTCCGCTCCGGCTGGAAACGACCTTCCTACAATCGTTTACAATGTAAACCATGAAACATTAACAGAAAATGATAACATCATTTCTGCAGCTTCCTGTACAACAAACTGCTTAGCTCCTATGGCAAAAGCATTAAATGATTTAGCTGAAATCCAGTCCGGTATTATGTGTACCATCCACGCTTACACAGGCGACCAGATGACACTGGACGGACCACAGAGAAAAGGTGATTTAAGACGTTCCCGTGCAGCAGCAGTAAACATTGTTCCTAACAGTACAGGCGCTGCAAAAGCTATCGGATTAGTTATTCCTGAATTAAACGGAAAATTAATCGGCGCTGCTCAGCGTGTACCAACACCTACAGGTTCTACAACAATCTTAACAGCAGTTGTAAAAGGAAACGTTACAAAAGAACAGATTAACGATGCTATGAAAGCAGCAGCTACAGAATCTTTCGGATACAACACAGATGAAATCGTATCCAGCGATATCGTTGGTATGAGATTCGGTTCTCTGTTTGATGCTACACAGACAATGGTTCTTCCATTAGACAACGGCACAACAGAAGTTCAGGTTGTATCATGGTATGACAACGAAAACTCTTACACAAGCCAGATGGTTAGAACAATCAAATACTTCGGAAAATTATTAAACAAATAATTTTAAGTATTTATAAAGGCTCAGGAAGGGGTCCGGTCTATTGTGGGCCGGGCTCCTTTCGTTTTTTCAGACCCGAAGAATAAGGAAAAGGAGGCATTTTTTAATGCTCAATAAAAAATCAGTTGACGATATTAACGTAAAAGGAAAAAAAGTTTTAGTTCGTTGTGACTTTAACGTACCCTTACAGGAAGGTAAAATTACAGATGAAAACCGCCTGGTAGCAGCTCTTCCTACGATTAAAAAATTGATTGCTGACGGGGGTAAAGTAATTCTCTGCTCCCACCTTGGAAAACCAAAGGGAGAAGCAAAACCGGAATTATCTCTTGCACCGGTTGCAAAACGTTTGTCTGAATTATTAGGGCAGGAAGTAACATTTGCAGCTGACCCGGAAGTGGTAGGGCCAAACGCAAAAGCAGCGGTAGAAGCTATGAAAGACGGCGAAGTTGTTTTACTGGAGAACACACGTTACAGAGCAGAAGAGACAAAGAACGGAGAAGCTTTCTCAAAGGAACTGGCTTCTCTTTGCGATGTATTTGTAAATGACGCATTCGGTACAGCACATCGTGCACACTGCTCTAACGTAGGTGTTACCCAGTTCGTTGACACAGCAGTAGTAGGCTACTTAATGCAGAAAGAAATCGATTTCCTGGGAAATGCGGTAAACAATCCGGATAGACCATTCGTTGCAATTCTTGGCGGCGCAAAGGTTTCCAGCAAGATTTCGGTTATCAACAACCTGCTTGATAAAGTGGATACTTTAATCATTGGCGGAGGAATGGCTTATACTTTCTCTAAAGCGACAGGCGGAAACATTGGTATTTCTCTGTGTGAAGATGATTATTTACAATATGCCCTTGATATGCAGAAAAAGGCAGAAGAAAAAGGCGTGAAATTACTTCTTCCTGTAGATCACAGAATCGGAGATGCTTTCTCCAATGACTGCAACATCCAGATTGTTGAGAGCGGCGACATCCCAGAAGGATGGGAAGGTATGGATATTGGACCTGAAACAGAAAAACTTTTCTGTGACGCAGTAAAAGACGCAAAAACAGTTGTGTGGAATGGACCAATGGGCTGTTTTGAAATGCCAAACTTTGCACACGGAACAGCAGCAGTAGCAAAAGCACTGGCTGAAACAGATGCAACAACTATCATCGGGGGCGGCGACTCTGCAGCAGCAGTAAATATCCTGGGATATGGCGACAAAATGACACATATTTCTACAGGCGGCGGTGCTTCTTTGGAATTCCTGGAAGGAAAAGAACTCCCAGGCGTTGCGGCAGCAAACGATAAATAAGTCAGGGTCGGGCTTTAAAAGACACCAAATATAAGAAAGAAGGTTATTCCCATGGCAAGAAGAAAAATTATTGCTGGAAACTGGAAGATGAACATGACTCCAAGTGAGGCTGTTGAACTGGTAAACACATTGAAACCATTGGTAGCAAACGAAGAAGTGGACGTAGTATTTTGTGTTCCTGCTATTGATATTGTACCTGTTGTAGAAGCTGTAAAAGGCAGCAACATTCAGGTGGGTGCAGAAAATATGTACTTTGAGGAAAAAGGCGCTTACACAGGCGAAATTTCTCCAAACATGTTAGTAGATGCAGGTGTAAAATATGTCATTTTAGGACACTCTGAGAGAAGAGAGTACTTCGGTGAAACAAACGAAGACATTAACAAAAAAATGCACAAAGCATTTGAGCACGGTTTAGTACCGATTATGTGCTGCGGCGAAACGCTGGAACAGAGAGAGCAGGGTGTAACTATGGACTTTATTCGTCAGCAGGTAAAAGTTGGCTTCCAGGGAATTACTGCAGAGCAGGCTAAAGAAGCAGTTATCGCTTATGAGCCAATCTGGGCTATCGGAACAGGAAAAACAGCAACTACAGAGCAGGCACAGGAGGTTTGTAAGGCTATCCGTGCATGTATTGCAGAAGTGTATGACGAAGCAACTGCAGAAGCTATCCGTATTCAGTACGGCGGTTCTGTAAATGCTGCAACAGCTCCGGACTTATTTGCACAGGCAGATATCGATGGCGGTTTAGTTGGCGGTGCTGCACTGAAGCCAGATTTCGGTAAAATTGTAAACTATAAATAATCAAAAGTCATTGATACTATGTAACAATGGAAAGAGAGACCTTGTATGGAAAATTCTGTGCAGGGTCTTTTTTATATATCAGATTGGAATCCGATAAGCCGATTAAGCAGGGAATGGTTATGGAAAGAAAACAATGATTTTTGGAGAACCCTTACACCCCTTCCAAATCAAAAAGTGGTGTATACTTCTCCTTTGCGCTGCTTTTCTTCTGCATAAATCCTTCGGTCAGTCCCAGGGTAATGGCAGTGTCTAGGACTTTGTTGTACTCATAACTGGTAATACGCCGGTTGATTTCAGGATAGTCGCTGCTTTTATAAAAAGGGGTGTATTGGCTTAAAAGACTGAGCAGGAAGCTGTGTTTGGGAAGTGTTTCCTGCAGCCAGGTAAGAAGTCTTATGGAATCTTCTTTACAGCCCGGAAGTACCATATGGCGTATAATAACTCCTTTTTGCAGAATCCCCTGACTGTCAAAAACAGGAGAGGGGCATTGCTGTACCATTTTGATAACGGCAGGACCGGCAAAGGCAAAATAGTCTTTTGCTTTTGAGTAGCGCAGGGAAAGTGCAGAATCAAAATATTTTAAATCCGGCAGCCAGATATCCACATAGTCTTTCAGTACATCAATGATTTCTGGTTTCTCATATCCGCTGGTGTTATAGACAATAGGGATGGTCAGACGATTTTTTACCAGTTCCAGAGCAGGAAGAATCTGAGGCAGAAAATGGGTGGCAGTTACCAGATTAATATTGTGCGCTCCCTGTTTCTGAAGTGAAAGAAAAATTTCTCCCAGACGTTGGGGTGTCAAGTCTTTTCCGATTTGTCCGCTGCTGATGGTGTGATTTTGACAAAAGCAGCATTTTAAGGTGCACCCGGAAAAGAAAACTGCTCCGCTGCCTTTGGTACCGCTGATACAGGGCTCTTCCCAGAAATGCAGGGCAGCTCTGGCCGCTTTAATGGTGGAGAGACAGCCACAGTAACCAACACGACGGTTTCTGTCAATTTTGCAGTTTCTGGGGCAGAGCTGACAGCAGGAAGTGGAAAGAAGAGGATGTTCAAGCACTTGTTCCATAAAATAGATGGTCCCCTTTCCTGATAAATTTTGTTTTATACTTTTTCATCATATAAAAATTTTAGGGATATTTCAAGAGAAAACCAGAAAAGGGTTTCTTTTTGGAAGTTTTTGGAGTAAAATAGCGCATGTGAAACAGAGAAAATTGGAAAAGCAGAGAAAAAGGAAGTTTATATTCATGTCAGGAAAAAAAGACAATAAGAAAGAAAAATTAAAAAGCTTGAAAAAAGCTGATGAAAGACTGAAAAAAGAGAAAAAAGGCGTAAATAAAACGAAAAGGAAGAATGGTTTCGGCAAGAAAATTGCTGTGGGAACAGGAGCAGCAGCGGTATGTATTCTGGCAGCAGGCTATGTGGCTGGGGCTGTGTATTATCAGAATAGATTTTATCCTGGAACGGAAATTAACGGTATGAAATGCGGCGGACAGACTGTGGCAGAAGTGAAAAAGGATGTTAAGGAAACTTCCGAAACTTACACCCTTACCATTGAGGAAAAAGACGATAAAAAGGAAATTATCAGCGGGGATACTATTAAACTCACATATAAAGACGATAAAGGTCTGGAAAAGACCAAGGAAAAGCAAAATTCCTGGATTTGGCCTGTGCAGATTTTTCGAGATAAAACTTATGAAGTCAGTATGGACAGTTCCTATGATGAGTCCAGCCTGACCAGTGCAATCGACCAGCTGCAGTGTCTGCAGGATGCCAATGTGACTCAGCCCCAGAACGCTTCCATAGAAGATAACGGAACCTCTTATGTGATTGTGCCGGAAGTGTTGGGAACAGCACTGGATAAGGAAAAGACGGCTGCTGCTATTAAAGAGGCAGTGGATACACGAAAGGAAACTCTTTCTTTGGAAGAGGCAGACTGTTATTTGAAGCCGACAGTGCTGCAGACAGATGAAGCTCTGAAGCAGGAGGCAGACAGACTGAACACTCTGACCAGTGTACAGCTGAGTGTAAATTTTGGCAGCGGTACGGAAACCATTACCAGAGACATGCTGAAATCCTGGCTGAAAAAAGGAGAGGACGGCAGTTACAGTTTTGATGAAAGTGTCGTAAAACCAGTAGTTATCGGCTGGTCTGAAAAATATAATACTTACGGCAAGGCAAGGGACTTTCAGACTTCCGGAGGCGCGACGGTACACCTGACCGGCGGGGACTATGGCTGGAGAGTATGGCAGGACAAGACCACAGAAGTGCTTATGGCTGCTTTGAATGAAGGAAAGAGCCAGGAACTGGAAGCTACCTGGCTGTACAAGGGACAGACACATGGCGGAAATGACATTGACGGAACCTACGTGGAAATCTCTATTAGTGAGCAGCGCATGTGGTTTTATAAAGACCATGTATGCCTGGTAGATACTCCTGTGGTAACTGGAAATCCAAACAAAGGAAACGGAACCCCGGCAGGAGGTGTCTGGAGGCTGAAAGATAAGGCCAGTCCCTTTACCCTGGTTGGAAAGAACCCGGATGGAAGCATTGAGTATGAAGAACCAGTGAATTACTGGATGCCCTTTAACGGAGGAATCGGGATTCACGATTTGACCAAGCGAAGTGAGTTCGGAGGTGATATTTACCTCTACAATGGTTCTCACGGCTGTATTAATACACCTCTTGAGAATGTGAGAACGATTTATGAAAATATTGAAGTGAATACACCTGTTGTTGTGTATTAATATTATGCATGGTTCTATGCATAATAAATAGGTCAAAAAGGCCGCTGTGCAACTGATATGTATATATTTCATATCTGCAGATTAGAAACGCACAGCGGTTTTGGCATATTTTTTGCTTGCAAAGAGGGAGAAAAGCTGATATAATGCATAGCAGTTGAATAAATATACATTATATACAGGATAAATGAATATTATGTGAATAAAGGAGAGGCAATTATGAAAAAGAAAATTTTAGTTATGGCAATGACAGCCGCTATGCTGGCAGCAGCAGGATGTGGAAGCGGAAAGAGCGCAGAACCGCTGGAGATTTCCTCCAAAGAAGACCTGGCAGATTTAAAGATTGGTGTACAGATTGGTACTACAGGAGACAGTCAGGCCACAGAAGCGGTCAAAGAGGATAAGCAGGTAAGCCGTTTTAACAAGGGAGCCGACGCGATTCAGGCGCTGAAAAACGGAAAAATTGACTGTGTCGTAATTGACTCTCTTCCGGCAGAAAAATTTGTGGAAGCAAACGATGATTTGAAAATTGTAGACGGCATTTTTGATAAAGAGGAATATGCTATCTGCCTGAAAAAAGGCAACACAGAACTGAAGGAAGAAATGAATCAGGCTTTGAAAGAGTTAAAAGAAGATGGAACCTTGGAGCAGATTCAGAGCAATTATCTTGGAGATGAAGTGGGAGAACACCCCTATGAATCTCCTGCGGACGCAGACCACTCTAAAGGAACGCTTACTATGGCTACCAATGCAGAATTTGAGCCATGGGAATACAAAGAAGGCGATGAAATCGTGGGCATTGACGCAGATATTGCAAGAGCAGTCTGCGATAAAATGGGATATGACCTGAAAATCGAGGATATGGCTTTTGAAATGATTCTGGCTACGGTAGATACTGGAAAAGCAGATTTCGGTGCCGCTGGTATGACCGTCAATGCAGAGCGTGAAAAAAGCGTGGATTTTACGGATACTTATGCAGAAGCTACCCAGGTAGTCATTGTTAAGAAATAATAAGGAGACAGAAGATATGTTGGAAAATTTACAGGCATGGTTTCAGCGCTACTTTGTAGATAACGGCGCAACCTCCTGGTGGCTGGAAGGTTTGAAGACAACCGTTCTGGTTACCTTGCTGGCTCTTTGCATCGGTGTGGTTCTGGGATTTCTCATCGCCATTATCCGTACCACTCATGAGCAGACAGGAAAGCTGAAACTCCTGAATCTGCTGGCAAAGATTTATCTGACTGTTATCCGCGGTACACCGTCCATGATTCAGATTTTGATTTTCTATTCCGTGGTTTTTGCCAGTGTGAATCTGAATAATATTATCATTGGCGGAATTGCCTTTGGTATTAATTCCGGCGCTTATGTGGCAGAAATCGTCCGTTCCGGTATTATGTCTATTGACAAGGGACAGACAGAAGCGGGCAGAAGTCTGGGACTTTCCGCAGTGCAGACTCTGTGGCTGATTATTATGCCTCAGGCATTTAAAAACGTGCTGCCTGCGCTGATTAATGAACTGATTGTACTGTTAAAAGAAACAGCCATTATCGGTTATATCGGCACTACAGATATTACAAAAGCGGCAACCCTGGTACAGAGCCGTACCTACAGTGCGTTTGTGCCTCTGATTTCAGCGGCTGTATTCTACCTGGTGCTGGTTATGCTGCTGACCCACTTTATGGGCAAACTGGAAAGGAGGCTGCGTAAGAGTGAACACTAAAGGAGAAGTTTTGATTCAGGTGCAGAACCTGCAGAAATCTTTTGATGGAAATGTGGTCTTGGATGGAATTTCCACAGAAATCCACAAAGGAGAAGTTGTGGCTATTATCGGGCCTTCCGGTTCCGGTAAATCTACGTTTCTGCGTTCTTTAAATCTTATGGAGGAACCTACAGGGGGAAAAATTCTGTTTGAAAACGTGGATATTACAGACCCTAAGGTGGATATTAACCGGCATCGTCAGAAAATCGGCATGGTATTTCAGCAGTTCAATCTGTTTCCCCATAAGACCGTGAAGGAAAATATTATGCTGGCGCCTGTGACTTTAAAGCTCATGACACAGGAAGAGGCGTCTAAAAAGGCGGATGAATTGCTGGAGAGAGTGGGACTGCCGGATAAAGCAACGGCCTATCCGGGACGTCTTTCCGGAGGACAGAAGCAGCGTATTGCCATTGCAAGAGCCCTGGCTATGAATCCGGACGTTATGCTTTTTGACGAGCCGACGTCTGCCTTGGATCCGGAAATGGTAGGGGAGGTTCTGGAAATTATGAAGGAACTGGCTCATACAGGTATGACCATGGTAGTGGTAACTCATGAAATGGGATTTGCAAGAGAGGTGGCCAGCCGTGTGCTGTTTGTGGACGGCGGAAATATTCAGGAGGACGCAGAACCTCAGGAATTTTTTGGCAATCCGAAGAATCCTCGTCTGAAAGAATTTTTATCAAAAGTACTGTAATGGAAAACTGCCAGAAGAGCAGCTGTCATCAAAAAGGCCGCTTATTCTTTTGGCAGTTTTGTTGTTTGAAAAATTTTGTGGGAAATGTTTGGCAGAAACAGAGGCGGAAATCTTGGGATTGAAAAATCTTGGATTTCTGTTAAAATATAAACGGGTAAAAGGTTAGTAAATCAAATTTTATATAAAGGAGAAATTACCATGAGTAAAAAACCAACCGTATTAATGATTCTCGATGGCTATGGATTAAACGACAAGTGTGAGGCAAATGCGGTCTGCGAAGGCAAAACACCGATTATGGACCAGTTGAGAGCACAGTGCCCCTTTGTAAAAGGAAATGCCAGTGGTATGGCCGTAGGTCTTCCGGAAGGGCAGATGGGAAATTCAGAGGTCGGACACCTGAATATGGGGGCAGGCCGTATTGTATATCAGGAACTGACAAGAATTACAAAAGAAATTGAGGACGGAGACTTTTTCAAAAACGAAGCTCTGTTAAAAGCTGTGAAAAATGCAAAAGAACAGAACAGCGCCCTGCATTTATTCGGACTGATGTCAGACGGCGGTGTACACAGTCACCTGACTCATGTATTCGGTCTTCTGGAACTGGCTAAAAGAGAGGGACTGTCCAAAGTTTTTGTACATTGCTTCCTGGACGGAAGAGATACACCTCCTACAGGGGGGAAGGGCTATGTAGAACAGCTTTGTGCGAAAATGGAAGAACTGGGTATAGGACAGGTTGCCTCTGTTATGGGACGTTACTATGCAATGGACCGTGACAACCGCTGGGACCGTGTGGAACTGGCTTTTAATGCCATGACAAAGGGGGAAGGCGTACAGGCTGAATCTGCTGTGGAAGCTATTCAGGCTTCTTATGACAATGATAAGACAGACGAATTTGTTCTGCCTACCGTCATCGTGAAAGACGGAGCACCAATCGGAACGGTAAAAGACAAAGATTCAGTTATCTTCTTTAATTTCCGTCCGGACCGTGCAAGAGAAATCACAAGAGCCTTCTGTGATGATGACTTCACAGGTTTTGCAAGAGAAAAGAGATTGGATTTGACTTATGTATGCTTTACAGAATACGACCCAACTATTCCAAACAAAGAGGTTGCTTTCCATAAAGTGTCCATTAACAATACTTTCGGAGAATTTCTGGCAGCAAATGGTCTGAAACAGGCCCGCATTGCAGAGACAGAGAAATATGCCCATGTAACCTTCTTCTTTAACGGTGGTGTGGAAGAGCCAAACGAAGGAGAAGACCGTATTCTGGTAAAATCTCCAAAGGTTGCAACTTATGATTTAAAACCGGAAATGAGCGCTTATGAAGTATGCGATAAACTGGTAGAGGCGATTAAGTCTGACAAATACGATGTCATTATCATCAACTTTGCAAACCCGGATATGGTTGGACATACCGGTGTGGAAGCAGCTGCTATCAAAGCCATTGAAGCAGTGGATGAGTGTGTGGGAAAAGCGGTAGAAGCAGTGAAAGAGGTAAACGGACAGATGTTTATCTGTGCAGACCACGGAAATGCAGAACAGTTGGTGGACTATGAAACAGGTGCACCGTTTACAGCACATACCACAAATCCGGTTCCGTTTATTCTGGTAAATGCAGACCCGTCTTATGGTTTGAGAGAAGGGGGCTGCCTGGCAGACATTGCACCAACCCTGATTGAATTAATGGGTATGGAACAGCCGGCAGAAATGACAGGAAAATCTCTTCTGATTAAAAAATAAAAAGTATACAAAGTTATCCTTTTAAAATCCACAGGATTTTGTATAGTATTCCGGGTTGTATTTTTACAGCCCGGGTGCTATGATAAAGTCACATTTCAAAAGAAATCTGAAACATCAGGGCCAGTCGGCCGAACAATCCAAAACGTGAAAAATGAAAAGCAGGAAAACAGATAAGACAGTTATATGCCGTGTTTTATAAACAATTCTATGCGCCCAAAAGGTTGTCTTTTTATGCTGCATGGCACATCAGTGGTCTTTTTCTGGATTCCTGGGAAAGGGGACACTATGAGTAGTCATGGAAAAAGAAAAATACGTATCTGGGGAGTGGTACTTTTGCTGCTTCTCTGCCTTTGCAGCTTTGTGCAGGCAGCAGAATTTGGAAAAGTAACTATGGAAAGGGGAAGATGGGTGGAATACCCCCATTATTGGGGCGTTCACGGTACCTACTTTTATACGGCTTACACGGAACAGGGGTCTTATACCGCTTACTGCCTGGAGCCGGATAAAAATTTTGTGCCGCCCGGAGAGTATGAGCCGGAAATGCAGCCGGACAACGAAGGACTAAGGGCAGCTCTTTATTATGGTTACGGAGGACCGGGGCAGGGGGCCTATATTGACCAGTCTGCCTATGAAGGCCTGGGGGATTCTTCGCTGGAGGACGCAAAATATGTGCGTACCCATCTGGCGGTTTCTTATTTTTTTGACAGAGAAAATGCATTTCACAACATGGATGAAGCAGATGTGAAAAAATCCGGTGTGTGGGAATTTATTGACTGGCTGGAGGGAAGAGAGATTCCTTCGGTCTCCTCCCGGTTTTCCAAAACTTTCCTGTCTGCTTATTATGAAAAGGGGGCAGATTACCAGAGAACAGAAAGTATACAGTATCTTTCTGAAAATGGAGAAAACAGGATTTCCTTTACCTGCCCGGAAGGTGTGAAACTGCATAAGGAATCCACCGGAGAGATTCAGACCGGGCAGGTCAGTGTAAGCGCAGGGGAAAGCTTTTATTTTTCCGCACCTTTGGACGCGGCATCTAAAACAGGAGAAATCTGGCAGTCCGGAAAATTGTACGGGGAAAAGGATGGGAGATGGGAAGCTATGGTATTGCCTGCAAAAGGCGATTCCCAGACCTCCGGTTATGGGTGCTTCAATATAAAAAATGTACAGCCTATAGAGTTTCAGGTAAAGTGGACGGTTCTGGGAAACCTGGAGATACAGAAAACCGACGCACAGACAGGAGAAGGCGAGGCGCAGGGAAATGGAAGCCTGCAGGGTGCTGTCTATACGGTGAGCAAAGACGGACAGGAAATAGGGAGGATTGAGACAGACAAAAAAGGATACGGAAGACTTGAAAATCTTACAGCAGGAACTTATACAGTAAAAGAGACAAAGGCTCCTGCAGGATACGAACTGGATACTCAGACGTATACTGTGGCAGTGCCAGGGCAGGACGGCAGTACAGATGTTAAAATCCATTCCAAAGAAAAACCCATAAAAGTGCGGCTAAAGCTGCAGAAAATTGACCATGAGACAGGAAAGCCTATACCGCAGGGAAACGGGTCTTTAAAAGGTGCAGAATATACAGTTTATGCGGCCGAGGACATTGGCAGTCTGAAAAAGGACAGCCCGGCCGGAAAAATCGTAACAGATGAGAAGGGGGCGGGTGTGTTGGAAAATCTTCTGCCTGGAAGTTATTATGTCCGGGAGACGAAATCTTCCCCAAAATATTTTTTAGATGAAACCAGATATGAAGTTACTTTTCCTCTGGATGGAGGAAAAACAGAAGAAGTGATTACCAGCAGAGAGAAACCCATAAGAGGACAGATTGAACTGCAGAAACAGGATGCAGAAACAGGGGAATACAAGCCGCAGGTGACAGGAGCTGTGTTTGAAGGGGCTGTTTACGGTATTTATGCAGAAGAAGACATCGGTTCTTTGAAGAAGGGCGATAAAGTGGCTGAAATCAAGACGGATAAAAAAGGGTACGGAAAAGCGGAAAATCTCCTTTGCGGTGCTTATCGGGTAAAAGAATTGTCTGCGCCTGAGGGTTATCTTACAGATGAAAAGGAATATGTTGTTACCATACCAGAGGCGGAAGAAGACAGTACCCAGTTGAAAATTCTGATAAACAGTAAAGAAAAACCCATAAGAGGAGATGTAGCCCTCACAAAACTATTAAAAGAGGAACAGGAGGAAGGGGATTTTAAGAAGCCGGGGGAAGGAATTTCTTTTACTTTTACAGAAGTTGGAAACGAGAAAAACCAAGTGACGATTACTACGGATAAAAATGGCTATGCGTCTACAAAAGACGAAAAATATCCCCAGGGGCGGCTTCTCTATGGGACTTATCGGGTAAAGGAATCCAACACACCGCAGGGTTATACACCGGTGTCACCTTTTGAAATCACGATAAAGGAAAAAAATCAGACCTTATATTATATTCTGGAAAATGATGAAATTCTGTGCCCGGTAAAAATCGTGAAGACGGCAGCCGATACGGGAAAGGTGATAGCCAAAGAAGGAACGAAATTTAAAATTCAGAAACAGACAGAAAATAACTTCTCGGAATCTCAGTGAATAAGGTTCTACTTGAAAATTTACAATTGAATATCGTGCAAGAAAAGAATTTACGAGAA
>DXFK01000137.1 GCA_019114495.1 Candidatus Blautia stercoravium | reverse complement strand
CTGTCGGGAAATAATTTCTGCTGTGTTTTGTATCATCAAACCGCCTCCATCCCTTAAATTTTCTCACGAACTTTTTCAAAACCTAAAAAGAACCGGCGCTTCATGTGCATACAACATATGCCCCTAAGGCGCCAGCTCCTTCTGTGTTTTAATTAATCTTCTACAATCTCCAGAACATCTGCCGGACAAGCTTTTGCACAGATACCGCATGCAATACACTTGCTGCTTACCGGTGATTCTTCTGCTTTTACCATAACGCCAAATGGACAGGCTTCTACACATTTGCCGCATCCTGTACACTTCTTCTTGTTTATCATGTATACGCCCTTGGCATTCTGTGTAATCGCGCCTTCCGGACAGGCTTTCGCACATTTGCCGCACTGTACACATACCATAGGCTTTGCATCGCCCTTTTTGTCAATAATCTGGATGCAGGACTTGTCCGGATCAAACTCCTTATAAAAGCTCTGCGAACATGCTCTTACACACTCCAGACATGCCATACATTTTGCACCTTTTACAACTTTCAGTTTTTTCATGGTAAAATCCTCCGCTTTCGTGATAAAATTTGTATGCGCACAGCGCATTTCAGGTTGTTATCATCTGATAATTTTACCATTTTATCGGCGATTTCTCAAGAAGATTTTCCTATATCTTACAAATTCTCTCTACAGTTTTAAAAACTGCTCTACATTTACAATAAAGACTGTGGCTCCTCCCACATCAATAGTCACCGGAGGTGCTACATATCCCAGAACAGGCCCCTTGCTTCCGGCTGAATAAGACGGCGTAATCATGACTTCTTTTCTTCTGGAACACTCTTCCTTAATAATTTCCAGGACAGTCTCCACTTTTTCATCTTCCGTACCGATCATCAGTGTGGCATTGCCTTTTCTCAGAAATCCACCAGTACTGGACAGCTTCGTTACGCTGATTTTCTCTTTATTCAACCGCTCTATCACAAATCCTTCGTCTTCTTTTCGTACAATGGCAAATATCATTTTCATAAGCCCATACCTCCTTCATCCTTTCGGATTCTGCCTGTTTGTTCACAGGTATTTTTCTATAAGGCTTATTATACCACATCTTACATATAAAGCCAAGATTTTATCACAGTAAAGTTTCATCTTTAGGCAAAAGAAAAAAGCCCCTGTATCCCAGGAACTTCTCATAATAAAAAAGCGCGAGACGGGACTCGAACCCGCGGCCTCGACCTTGGCAAGGTCGCGCTCCACCAACTGAGCCACTCGCGCATATTGTGTTTTGAGGTGTTATCTCAAGCACAAGACATAATATACTATAAAACCTTTTGTTTGTCAACTATAATTTTAAATTTTTTGAACCTTACAGAAATAAGAGCCAAACGGGATATTGCTTAACCGCAGCATCCCGCTTCAGGTACGCAAAATAGCGCTGAGCACATATTGATTATTTGGAAAATTTTTATGGGTAATATCTTCCAGACGAATCAGGTCCACATCCAGCCATAATTCTTCCGCCACTACCATAAGATGTGAAAACATAATGCCGAAATTCATTTCTTCATATTTTCCCATGTGGCTCACAGTATGTTTTTTGGCAAACACATGAATCCGGTTATCATACACAACAAAACGCCAGGGCTGGCTGTTCATACTGGACGGAGCCAGGCGGGCTGCCTCTAAAAGCTGCTTCATCCACTGTCTCGGCACTTCCTTATAAACGCATAACTCTTTTAAATCCATTCGCTTTGCATCTACGGCTTTTCTTGTATAGCTCCCCTTACTCTTCCCAAAGGCCATGGTAATCATAAATTTTAAACTGCCCTTGTGCGGATTTCCCATCTTAGGCTTTACACTGCCTAAAAAACAGGTTCCAAGCCCTTTGGTACATAAAAAGAGAGCAAGCTGCTCCATAATATAACCTGCATTCATCTGAGCCAAATCCTTTTCTTCTGAATAAAAAGAAATATAATAAGGTGCTTTCACGCCCAGAAAGTGAATCCTCTTATTCTGTCCCTTTGTGTTGTCTATAATAGAAATATCTGTGCGGATACCAGGATTCAATCCTTCAATCTGCTCATAAAATTCCCTGAGTTCCTGCAGAATTTCGCTGTTCACCGGCTCCATTTCATAACTGCGTATAGATTTTCTTAAAAAAATTGCTTCATATAAATTCATATTCTCACCTTCAGCTTATTTGTAACAATATTGTAACATATATAATTTGAATTGCAATGTTTATTTTCTAAAATTTCTATTGACATTTACTCTTTTCGCATGTATTATTGTATTAATTAATTAGTACAATAATACATTGGTTAGGAGGTGTATTCTTTATGTCATGGAATCTGAATTCTGAACGTCCTATCTACGCCCAGCTTATGGAACGCATAACTCTGGACATTATTTCCGGTATCTATCCCCCCGGCTCAAAGCTTCCTTCTGTAAGGGACCTGGCCCAGGATGCCGGCGTTAATCCAAATACCATGCAGAAGGCTCTGTCAGAGCTTGAGCGAACTGGACTGCTTTTCAGTCAGAGAACCAGCGGACGTTTTGTCACGGAGGAATTAATTATGATAGAAAAAATCAAGACAGAACTGGCCTCTGAGCAGGTCAGAGAATTTCTGGAAAAAATGAAGCGCATTGGTTTTGACAAAGAAACCACCCTGCAGTTGATTCAGCAGACAGATAAAGAAGAACAAGAAGAGGAGGAATACACATGAAACCCATTTTGGAATGTCAAAATTTAACAAAGCGCTATGGCACAAAAACTGCTTTAGACAGCCTGAATCTTTCCCTTGAACGCGGAAAAATCATTGGTCTTCTGGGTCCTAACGGCAGTGGCAAAACCACACTCATCAAACTGCTCAATGGACTTCTGACTCCCAGCGAAGGACGCATTTTTGTAGATGGACTGACTCCCGGAATTGAAACCAAAAAGATTGTTTCTTACCTTCCCGAGCGTACCTATCTTAATTCCTGGATGAAGGTCTGTGATATCATTGATTATTTTCGGGATTTTTATGAGGATTTTGATAAGAGCCGGGCGTATGATATGCTGCAGAAGCTGAATATCAATCCTTCCGACCAACTTCGCTCCATGTCCAAGGGAACTAAAGAAAAGGTACAGCTGATTCTGGTTATGAGCCGTCGGGCCAGTCTTTACTGTCTGGACGAACCCATTGCCGGTGTAGACCCTGCCGCAAGAGATTATATTCTCTCTACCATTCTTAATAATTATGATGAAAATGCCACGATTCTCATTTCCACTCACTTGATTTCCGATGTGGAAAACATATTGGACGACGTGGTCTTTATCCAGAGCGGACGAATCCGGCTTACGGACAGTGTTGAAAATATTCGTTTGCAACAAGGAAAATCCGTGGATACATTATTCCGGGAGGTGTTCAAATGTTAAAAAAATTGTTTAAATATGACTGGAAATCCGTTTCCCTGCTTTTGCTTATTCTTCACGGAATACTCCTTTTCTATACATTAATTGGGCGAATCAGTATTTCCATTGCCATGTCCCAAAATGCCAGCCATGTTCTGACCGAAGATTCAGTCCAGTTTTTTGGCATTGTAGGTGCGCTTTACATTCTTGGCTTTTTTCTGTTTATCTTTGCTATCATGGTTGCTACCTTTGTGTATCTGGCTTCCCGTATGCAGAAAAGCCTTTTTTCAGATGAAGGCTACCTGACACATACACTGCCCGTATCCCCGGGAAAACTGCTTTTTTCTAAAATGCTGGTTTTCTGTACCTGGTCCGTGCTGGATATTCTGTGCGTCATTCTTTCCATTCTGATACTGGTTACCTACAAAGATAGCTTGCTCTGGATGGTAAATGAACTGAAATCTCTGCTGGATGTGCTCAGCGGCTTTACCGGAATCGAGGAACAGACTTTGATGATTCTTACCATACTGGATGGTTTGGTTCGGTTTTTTGCCTATTACACCACTTTGCTGTTTTTTGCACTCTGCCTGGGAAGCCTGTTTAAAACACACAAAATTCTGGGAGCCATTGTTTCCTTTTTTGGTATTAATATTGGTCTCTCCGTGGTCCAGACTCTGCTCTGTTTTCTGATTCCGGGACTGAATCCTTTCAGTATCATAGTTTCTTCCGGTTCAGCAGACGGTTCTGTCATAACGCAAGCCTCTCTTGGTGGCAATAAACTGGCTCTAATGGGATTTTCCCTTGCCTGGGACCTGGTATTTGCAATTTTATTTTTCCTTAGCAGCCGATATATTCTTTCCAAAAAACTAAATCTTCAGTAACATTCTCTATTTCCAGAATGATACAGACAAAAAAGCAGACAGATGTGAGGAACTCTCCCATTTCTGCCTGCTTTTTATAATTTCTTTTTTAACTTTCTATTTTTCCTCAGCCTTTACTTCCTTTTCCACTTCCCGAATTTGCTTATCAACATCTTTTTTGAACTCCTTCCATTTATCCGGGTGTTCCACATAATACTTAGGACAGTTTTTCCCAGTCACATCATAATGGCGAATCACATCTTCAGAGGTGAGGTTAAAGCGGTAGCAGAGCCATCCGGTAAGCCGTACCAGGGAAATATAGGTAGCATCTGTAAAGGCCCCGGTCTCATCTACATGACAGCACTCAATAGACAAGGTATCTTCATTTCTGGAATTGGAAGCATATGCTATCTCAGAACTGGGGATACACTGCACAATTTCACCCTGGATTCCCACTACAAAATGACTGCTTGCCTTTGTCTCATGACTGTCTTTTAATCCCTGGAAGTAATCCCGGTTGTTTTTCGCTGTTGTTCCTGGATTTGCAGTGTAATGCACCACAATTCCTTTGATTTTTTTCAGAGGAGTTCCCGGTCTGGAATATTCATTGACGTCCAGCAAATCCACCTCAAAAGGGGGCGCTCCCACAAAAGATTCATTTTTTGTCTTTAAAAGCCTTCTCTCTTCTATTTTTTCTTTTATCTGACTGACCAGCAAAAACAGCAGAAGAACGGTGCAAATAGCTGCAATAAACAGCAACATACGGCGGCGTCTTTCCCGTTTTCGTCTTTGACGGCGCAATGCTCTTCTGCTCTCAAAGTCTGCCGGCTCTGCCTGTTTCTTTCTGCCAAACATTTTCTCTTCTGTCCTTTCTGCGTTCTGCTTTTCCGTTTTTTCTGTCTGTTGTTATAAATCCTATGATACGCAAATACAAATTTTATGTCAATAGAACACAGATATTTTATTCGTGCTGCCAAAAAATACCGCATGAACCTGCTTCCTGCTGCAAATTCATGCGGTATTTCTTACTCGTCTATACTATAGTTAGGAGCTTCTTTTGTAATATGAATGTCATGAGGATGCGACTCTTTTAAGGAGGCTGCAGAAATCTTGACGAACTGTCCGCTTTCTTTCAGAGTTTCAATGTCCTTTGCACCGCAATATCCCATACCGGAACGAAGACCTCCGATAAGCTGGAATACAGTATCTTCCACATGACCCTTGTATGCCACACGACCTTCTACGCCTTCCGGCACCAGTTTCTTTGCGTCCTGCTGGAAGTAACGGTCTTTACTTCCATTTTCCATAGCGGAAATGGAACCCATACCTCTGTAAACTTTGTATTTTCTTCCCTGGTACAATTCAAAATCCCCAGGGCTTTCATCACAGCCTGCAAAGATACTTCCCATCATACATACATTAGCGCCTGCTGCAATGGCTTTTGTCATATCTCCGGAATATTTGATTCCACCGTCTGCAATGATTGGAATTCCATATTCTTTTGCTGCTGCATAGCAGTCCATAACAGCCGTAATCTGCGGCACACCAATGCCGGCTACCACACGGGTGGTACAGATAGAACCAGGTCCGATTCCTACCTTAACAGCATCTACACCGGCCTCAATCAAGGCTTTTGTTGCTGCACCTGTAGCCACATTACCTGCAATTAACTGTAAATCCGGATATTTTTCTTTGATTTCGCGTACAGCCTTTATAATATTTGCAGAATGTCCATGTGCCGAATCCACTACAATTACGTCCACTCTGGCATTTACCAACGCATCGACTCTGGCCATAACATTTGCAGTAATACCAACTGCTGCGCCGCACAGCAGTCTTCCCTGCTCATCTTTTGCGGAAAGCGGATATTTAATCTGCTTTTCAATATCTTTAATAGTAATAAGTCCTTTTAAATTGAAGTTGTCGTCTACAATAGGAAGTTTTTCTTTTCTGGATTTAGCAAGGATTTTCTTGGCTTCTTCCAGGGTTACACCCTCTTTTGCAGTTACCAAATTTTCAGAAGTCATACATTCTTTGATTTTTCTGGAGAAATCTTCTTCAAACTTTAAATCACGGTTTGTAATAATACCAACCAGTTTTTTTCCTTCCGTAATAGGAACACCTGAAATGCGGAATTTTGCCATAAGGTCATTGGCGTCTGCCAGTGTATGTTCCGGTGATAAATAGAATGGGTCTGTGATAACACCGTTTTCAGAACGTTTTACCTTATCTACCTCTTCTGCCTGTTCCTCAATTGTCATATTTTTGTGGATAATACCAATACCGCCCTGTCTTGCCATGGCAATTGCCATCCGGTGTTCTGTAACAGTATCCATACCTGCACTCATCATCGGAATATTCAATTTTACTTTTTTTGTCAGCCATGTTGCCAATTCAACTTGATTTGGTATTACCTCTGAATATGCAGGAACTAACAGCACGTCGTCAAAAGTAATGCCTTCACCAATAATCTTACCCATTTCGGTTCTCCCTTCATTTCATTTATAGTATAGTAATATAACAAATTACGACAAGCCTGTCAATCTAAAAAAACTTTGCGCGGGCAGCTTTTCTGAATGTTTTCAAGAAGCTGGGCATCCGGCT
>DXFK01000017.1 GCA_019114495.1 Candidatus Blautia stercoravium | reverse complement strand
ATTTTTTTATCCTTTTGGGAGAGCTCAGGACAATAGTCTGGAAAAAAGACAAAAGGATTCATTAGAATAAAAGAGAGTGCTTCATCATCTGTACTTTGAAGGGAAAGCAAGGTATCGTTATTCTTATCAAAGGGAATAGGAAGAAAATTTTTGTATGCTTCAAATCCAAAGAGTCCCTCGGGGAGAAAAATTAAATCTTTCTTTTCATAAGATATAGTACCAAAATATTTTGCGTTTATGTTCAATGAAATAACCTCCTTAGATAGAAAAGTAAGGGCATTAAGCCCTTACATCCAATGGTTTGTAATCCGGAGAAGCACTGGGGGGAACATAAAAAGGTTTTCCCACATATTCAATGAGTACATCCGGACGTTGTGTAATAGATATTTCAATATCGCCGGGAATAAATTCAAAATTTCCCTGTGCAACCTTTAAATCAAAACTCAGCTTGTCCATTTCATAATGCATAGTCAAGTCGGGCGGTTGATAAGAAATATCTACAGGTGCAGAGGGAATGAAACCCAGTTGAAAATCCCCTGTAGGCATTTGTGCTCGTTGTTTAAAAATCTGACTAAGTACATCTTCTCCCTTTCCGGCTTTCAATAATAATTGTCCCTCCTGTGCTGATTGCGCTGTTGCTTCATAGGCAGCCTGTATTCCTTTTTCAGCCGCCTGTGCAAGACTGGTCTTTAAAGTGGGAACTACAGAGTTTCTTGCCTGATAGGTATCCAGATTAAGTTTGGCAGGCTGACTGTCTATGGTTAAACCGCCCGGTGTTCTGGTCATTTCTAGCTCAGCTTTTGAGCTTTGATATTCCAGACGTGAGTTCTGAATTTTCATTTGATATTCCAGAGGAATAGTCGTAATTTTCAGCAATTGCTCCATGTAAAAAACCTCCTGTATAAATCATAAAGATATTGCAGACTATTCCATAAAATCAATAAAAGAAGGTGATAAAATATTTGTTCCCACTTTTAATGCCGCATTATAAGCATATTGTGCCCATGAATACTGTGTAATAGCGTCTGCCATGTCAACATTTACAACACTGTCCAACTGTGTAGACAGATTCAGCTTGTCTGTTTCCAGACGGTCCTTTGTAGATGTTAAAAACTGAGATTTGGTACCAAGGGTTGTAACCTGTTCCAGAACATTGCTTCTTCCATCGTCAAAGGTATTTAAAAGATTTTCAAACTCTTCCTGGTTAAACGGTTCTTTTTCCAGAGAATCCGCAATTTCACCGGCAAGAAGAATCATGTTTTTTGTTGTTCCGTTATCTGTTTTTCCAAAGCCTGCTAACTTAATGCCAGGAAGACTGGTATCAAAGGCGCTGGAAGGGTCAATTTTCCCATTATTATTAATACTAAGACCAAATCCCATGTCCAAAAATACATTTTCACCGGCTAACTCTTTTAAGGTATCCATGGTTTTCTGATAATCCGGGTCATTAGGGTCTGGGTCTACATTTATTCCGCGATAGGTGAGAATCTGTTTTCCGTTGGCATCTGTGGACAGCGAAAAAGGAGGTTCGCCTCCATCACCGCCGCCGAACACATATTTTCCCTCGTAAGAAGCATTCAGGCTTAAAAGCATACTTTCCTGTGCGCCTCTCCACGCATCTGCGAAACTCTTTCTTGTTTCGGAGGAAGAGTTCGTTGCATTTAATGCTTCCAGACCATACTGCTTACTTAATGTCAGAGATAAATCGCTAATCTGCATAGCAGCATCTTCCTGAGAGTCCAGATAAGACTGCGTGTTCTGAACAGTGGACAGGTAATCTAAATTTTTTACATATTTTCGTTCCAGGGTAGCTGCACGAAGCGCACTGCCAGGATTTTCAGCAGAAGAAGAAAACTGTCTTCCCGTCATAACTTTATTTCTGGCAGTATCCAGATTTGCCAGAGAAGTGCTGAGATTGGAACGATAATTGCGTAAGATTGCATTTGTGGTAATTCGCATAGTATTCTCCTTATTATCTTCCGACTACGCCGGTTTTATTAATCAAAGTGTCAAGTGCTTCGTCAAGAGTAGTCATCAGCCTAGCTGCCGCTGTATAGGACTGATTGTAATGCATCAAATCCATACCTTCTTCATCCAACTGTACACCAGAGATACTGTCCCGGCTGCTTGCCGTCTGATTTAGTACAGAAATCTGGTTGGAAAGAGTGGTTTTTGCGGATTTTAAGTCTATGGCAAGAGTATTTTCCATACTTGCAAAGCAGTCATAAAAGCTTCCGTTAAAGAAGTTGACGCCATTGCTCTCAAATTTCTGGGAATCTGTCAGGGCATTTATCATGTTCAGAATATTACTGGTATCAGTAGAGCCGGCCGGCTTATCATCTACAATCTTATTGGAAATAGTAATTCCATAGTCCCCGTTTAGCCATCCGTCTGCAATTTTAATATTTGAAGCGCTGAAATCTGCGTTAGGGTCAATTTTTTCAAATAAAGGACGCTCTTCCATAACAGGCTTTCCGTTCTGGTCATATTCAACCGTTCCATCAGGTTTTACTTTAACGGACTGATTCAGCTCATTAAACTTTTCTGCAAAGGTTTTTACCAGAGAGTTCAGAGAGTTTTCATAATAACCAAGGCCATTGATATCGGACTGGTCAAAGACACCGGATTGATTTATAATATCCAGAGTTCCTTTCAAGGTACCGGAGCCGAGAGTATCTGTGATATCATAAGGTCCGTTTCCATCTGCACCGGTTATACCTAATCTCACAGGACTTCCGGTAATATCTGCGGTCAAGGAGCCGCATTTCGTATCAGAAATAAGGGGATAGGTCTTTCCATCGCTTCCGGTAAAGTAAACACTTGGAACTTCCAGCGACTGACCGGGAGCTACTTCCTGCTGTTCATATTTTACTGTAATAGGAAGATAGCTGGAAAGTTGGTCTAAAAGGTCATTTCTCTGGTCCTGCAGCTCTAAAGCGGGGTTTCCCAGAACCTGACTATTCTTAATGCTTTTATTTAACTCCGCAATGTTTTCCAGCATCTGGTTGACATCTGAGACATCGTTATTTTTAAAGCCGCTGGTCATTTCATCTGTTATGTCCTGCAGTCTTTTGGCATTGTCATGAAAAAGATTTAAAAGAATCTGCATATTAGAACGCACCGTTGTATCAATTTCCTTGGCTCCTGGCTCTTCAGAGTATTTCTGTAAAGCAGAAGAGATATCACGCAGTGCGGCTCTGACACCGTCCATACTGGCCTCATCAAAAATAGTAGAAAGTTGTTCATAGCCGGCAGCAATAGCATCGGTCGTTCCCAGCTTGCTCATCTGATTGCGGTACTGTACATCTAAAAACGGATCACGAAGCTGAGAGATTCCTGTCATTTCTACACCGTAGCCAACCTTGCAGCTATTGTTGGAATTGTAAAATTCTCCGCCTTTATTATTCAGGCTGGCAATATCAAGGCGCTGTTTTGTGTAGCCTGTAGTATTTATGTTGGCAATATTCTGTCCGGTTACATCAAGAGCACGCTGGCTGGCTGCCATAGCCAGCTGTGCCGTGGTAAAACCAGCAAAAGTAGAACGTATCATAGTCAAATTCCTCCTAAATTATTTTAAGCGAAGCGGTTTGTAAAGTGAGTTTCTTCGGAAACCTTTTCCCCGGAAGCAGAATAGAAATTGTTCTTTTGGGAAGAGGTCTGTATAGCAGACTGAAGCTTATAAAGATTTAATTGAATGGCATCTTTTGCACTTTCGTTGACATTTTGAAAATCACGCACCCTTTGGGAAAGCTGCTGAAACAGAGGACTGAGCTGCTCTTTTGCCTCTGGGGGAGCTTTTTCCAAAATACGGCTAAAGGTGAAATCCTTCATATCCATATTCTCCTGCAAGCTTTCCCGGCGTTTCTCCAGACCTCTCAGACGAAGAACAAATGCCTGCTCCTTTTTCATGCATTCTTCTACAAAAGAAACCTGGTTGCTTACAGCAGCATCCAGCTTTTGCTGCTCAACAGAAATAAGGGCATCGAAAAGTTGTATAAACTCTTTTATAAGAGAAATAAAATCAAGATATTTTTCCATACTTATAAATCCTCCTTAATAAGCAGCATGCGGGCTGCCACTGCCGAAGCATCAACCTCATAGGTGTGAGAGGCAACCTGGTTTTTTAACTGTGCCACTTTCTCCTCAGAAGCAGGAATCCGAACCTCGGAAGCAATGGTTTTCGCTACAGAGGCTGCAAAGGTTTTTTCTGCTATCTGTCTTGGGTCAGACTGGATGGAAATGGCATCAAACATTTTCGCATTGTTCTTTTCGGAATAAGAGCTGGAGAGCCCTTTTGTACGGAGATTAAGACTGCTGTAATTAGCCGCCAGATTATTTGTATTTGAAATTTTCATACAGGACTCCTTTCTGTATTCAACCGATAAAGATATCGGCAAATTACCAATTATATATTAAATATCGGAATAAAAACAAAAATAATAACAAAATCAGGTTAATTTTTTTAAATGGCTTAATAAAACAGAGGGAATATTTTCGCAGGAAGACTGTAAGGATACAGCACCAATATTGTATGCAACCATGGGCATGCCGTAAACTACGCAGGAGGCCTTGTCCTGTCCTATGGTAAAAGCGCCTTTTTTCCGCATTTCTAGTAAACCCTCTGCGCCATCCTTGCCCATACCGGTCATAATAATGCCCACCTTATTCGCCGTAACATTTTTGGCAACAGAGTGGAAGAGTACGTCTACGGAAGGCATATGACCGTTGACTTTTTCACCGGAAAAGCACCTTACCGCATAGCCGTTTCCAGAACGAATAACCTCCATCTGCTGAGAGCCGGGGGCAATAAGCGCCAGACCGGGACGGATTTTATCCCCATTCTTTGCCTCGCGTACCTCCATACGGCAAAGTTTGTTCAGACGCTGGGCATACATCTGTGTAAAACCCTCGGGCATATGCTGGGTAATTACAATGCCCGGCATATCTGCGGGCAGTTTGCGCAAAACGGATAATGTGGCTTCTGTTCCTCCTGTAGAAGCGCCTATGGCAATAACTGTAGAGCGCAGTGCAAGTCCGCTTTTGAGTAAAGGAAGAGGCTTTTCCGGGGCAGATAAATGTCCGGAGCCGTATTTGCCTTTTCCGGAGGAAATTCTTACCTTTGCAAAAGAGGCAGTGTGAATCTTGGAATTCAAGGAAGAGAAAAAACGTTCCCTGGAGACCGCTGCCATGTCCGGTTTCCTCACAAAGTCTACGGCACCTGCAGAGAGGGCATCAAAGACTGTCAGATTCAAGGAGGACACTAAAATCACAGGAATAGGATGTTCAGGCAGCAGTTGTCTTAAAAAGTCTAATCCGTTAAGTCCCGGCATTTCCACATCCATAGTGATAACATCCGGCTTTAAAAGCGGAATTTTTCTGCGGGCATCATAAGCGTTTATGGCATAGCCAACAACCTTGATATCCGGGCAGGAAGAAAGATAATCAATAATCATGCGACGAAACAGAGAAGAATCGTCAACTACTAATACTGTTATAGTTTTTTGCAGCATAATAAAATCCTTTCTTAAAGGCCGCCATAAGGAAACAGGCTGTCATACCGCATATCCGAAAAGCAGAATGCAGTGCGACAGCCGGAATTATTCCTTGCGATAGGTGGCAGGCTTGAGATATTTATAAGGAGTATTTTCTTTGTTCAGACTTTCTGAATGACCGATTAACAAATACCCACCGGGATTGGTGGCATCATAAAAGCGGTTCACAAGGGAGTCCTTTGTAGCTTGGTCAAAATAAATCATAACATTCCGGCAGAAAATTACATCGAACTTTAAGCGGAATCTAATAGGATCCATAAGGTTAAAGGTTCGGAATATAACATTGGCTTTGATATCCGGTGATACCGTATAGAGCCCCGGAGAGCCTGCCGGACGAAAGTACTTACTTTTCCAACTGGCTGACAGGTTTCGCAGAGAATTTTCATCATACACGGCATTCGCAGCCGCATGAAGGGCATTTTGCGAAATATCGGTTGCCAATACCCGGGTATCCCACATGGAGGCTTTAGAGCCAAGATACTCCTTTAAAAGCATGGAAATGGTATAGGGCTCTTCACCGGAAGAACATCCGGCACTCCATATACTTAATACCCGGTCTTTCTTTGTACGCATCAGATAAGGGAGAATGGTATCGGTAAAAAACTGAAAATGTGCTTCCTCCCGCATGAAGTAAGTATAGTTGGTGGTGAGCCTGTTCAGCATAACCTCCAAATCCTCAGGCTTGCGGTTTCGTATTAAATGGTCCACATAAGCTTCAAAAGAAGAAAAGCCCATGGATAAAATTGTGCTGGAAAGCCTGCCCATAATCAGTTGTTTCTTTTTGGACAGGTCAATTCCGTAATACTGTTTTACAAAGCGCACAAGGCGCTGAAAATCTTTGTCATTAATTGTCAACATGTCTCAGACTCCTTTTTCAATAGACCAAAGGTCATTTTCAGCAGACTTCGGTAAGCTGTTCATGGTCAAGGAAAAGGAGTACGGAACGTTCATTTAAAGAAATCATTCCATTAATCAATTCCTGATGATTTTCCGTAGGCACAGGGGAAATCTGTGAACGGTCAATATCAATGACTTGCTGTACAGAATCTACAATAATGCCCAGATTCGTATCATTGATGTTCAGTACAATAATACAGGACGTATTGGTATAGCTGATAGAAGGTTTGCCCATACGGAGCCGGATATCAATAATCGGAATAATCTGTCCTCTAAGGTTAATGATTCCGGTTACATAGTCGGGAACCAGAGGAATCATAGTGATAGAGTGATTTGTGATGATTTCTGTAACGTAATCGGTACTAACGCCTATGGTAAGTCCATCAGATATAAAGGTCAGGAAACGCTCTGTGGAAACCGGAACGTCTGTGACAGTATCTATCGCTGTGTTTTCGCTTGACATAATTCATCCTCCTATTTCAGTAGGTTTAGTATTGATTTTGGGATACGAAATAAAGATTCAGGACATCCAGAATAATACTGATATTACCGTCACCCAGAATCGTGCATCCGCTGATTCCTGAGTCTTTAATATTAAAATTATTTAAAAATGCCGGCAGAGGTTTTACAACAACCTGCTGTTCGCCAAGCAGTTCATCTACAAACAGACAATAAGATTTATCACTTGCTTCCACCCAAATCAGAATACCATCCTCAATATTGGTGGCTTCTGTTTCAATATTGTATAAATTATGGATACGGACAATGGGGTAAAATTCGTCCATACATTTGATAATTTCATTGCCGCTGGCATCCAGAATGACAGAGTCCTTTTCTGCCTTAAAGGATTGACGGATATTAGCAATCGGAATGGTAAAGATGGAATTTCCTACAGAAATTTCCATTCCGTCAACAATAGCGAGTGTAAGAGGAATTTTCAGTGTGGTGCAGCTTCCTTTGCCAAGTTCGCTGGTAATGGTGATTACACCGCCTACGGATTCTACATTTTTCTTTACAACATCCATACCAACACCGCGTCCGGAGAATTCCGTAACCTCTTCATTGGTGGAAAATCCAGGAAGCATAAGAAGAGAAAGGATTTCTTTCTGTGAATATTCGTTGGCAGGTTTGGTAAGAAGTCCATTGCGCTCGGCCTTTTCAAGAATCTTTGCAGTATCCATACCGCGGCCGTCATCCTTGACAGAAATTATAACCTCACTTCCTGTATGGGTAGCAGACAGAACAATTTCCCCTTGTGCAGGCTTTCCGGCAGCAATACGTTCTTCTGCAGTAGGCTCAATTCCATGGTCCATGGAATTGCGGACAATGTGCATAATAGGGTCGCTGATACTGTCTACGATACTCTTATCAACTTCCGTGTGTTCCCCTTCAATGGTCAGACGGACATCTTTATTCAATTTTTTCTTCATGTCTCGGACGATACGGTTCATCTTTTGGAACGTGCCGGAAACAGGAACCATGCGGAGAGACATGGCAATATCCTGTAAATCATCGGTCAGCTTTCTTAGCTGACGTGTAGATTTCAAAAAGCTGTCCAGCTTTAAATTCTGAATTTCAGGAGAAGAAGTCACCATGGATTCAGTAATGACAATTTCCCCTACAATAGCCATAAGGCTGTCCAGTTTAGACAGGCTGACACTGATAAGGCTTTGTTTGGCAGGCGCAGCAGTGGAAGAAGCTGCAGCAGGAACTGCTTTTTCTTTTATAGCCGGAGCCTCAGAATGTGTCTCTGTATTCTCAGTATGAGAGACAGTTTCCGGAACAGATTCCTCTTTGTGGTCAAAAACCTCAAAGGAGGATACACTGTTGATTTCCTTGATTACCTCTACAGCAGCTTCTGTATGTTCTGTGGTATCAGGGCACACATAAAAGCCGTTTTCCTGTATAAATTCAATGGTATCCGTATTTGTCTCTACATCAGCAGGATAGCATTCAAAGGGAATCTCCATATCCTGAAGAAAGGTTACAACCATAAAGGCACGCAGATTTTCCATGCCGCAGCCTTCCTCAAAGGTGATTTTAATGTACTGAGGGTAGCTGCCCTTAGGCAAGAAAGATAAATCTGCAGAATTACCGGGTTCTTCTTTGGTTTCCCCGCCGGAGACAGCAGTTTCGTTTTCTTTTGCCTGTGCGGTATTGCTTCCGCTGATTTTTTCCAAAAAACTATTAATATCTGTAATAACATTGTCGATATTAGTACTAAGTGGTTCGTTGTTTTCCAGCTTTTCCACTTCTCTGCGAAGTGCATCAGTGGACTGGAACATTAAATTGAATAAATCACTTTTATGAGATTCATTCATGGCATCTAAACCATTTTCGCGAATATAGAAGAACAAGTCTTCGATATGATGTGCAATTTCCATCAAGGGGGAAAATTCCATCATAGCAGAAGAGCCTTTGATGGTATGCATAATACGGAAGATTTCATTGACATCGTTGGTTGTAAAATCTTCATTTTTTTCAGCTTCTATCAAAAGTTCATCTAATTGTTCCAATAAAGTGTTTGTTTCATAAAGATACATTTCAAGCATGTTATCCATAATATAAGCACCGCCTTATGTTTAATACACTTTTAATATCGTCCAAGGAATGTAAAAAGATAAGAGAAAATTTATAGAGTAGGTGAAAAAATGTCAAATATATTAAAAATTTCTACTCCTGTGTCGGGGTATGAGAACTCAGTAAGTAAACAAAGCCTTCAAATGCAGGATAATAAAGGAATTAAAAATCCGGTAAATCCCGATAAGGTAGTCAGAGCAGACAGCCGTGCAGAATATGAAAATGAACGCGGTATACGTCAGGGAACCTCCTATGAGTCTAATTTTGGAAACTTTATAAGAACACTGGGCAGTATACCAAAAGCAGGAGAGATTATGTCAAAAATGCTTTTTTCAGGTATGGCCAATATCATTGAGGCAGGGATTGGAGACGGAACGGCTGAAGAAATCCGTACACTATTGGAAATGCTGAAAATGAATCCAGAGAGCCTGAAAACTTTTCTGCACAATCAAATGAACGGTTCCAATAAGCTAAAAGGGTCTTTATTTGACCTGTTAAGAAGTGTTATGAAAGAGGCGGGAAGTGTAGAGTTAAAAACCGGTATCCTGGATTTTCTGAAAAAATATAATGATATGTCTTCAGGAAATCATATTCTGGAGAATATCAAAGGTGAGCTAAAGGATATAGAGGGCTATATGTTTCGCGGCGACAAGGATATTTTAAGGCAGCTATCCGCAAAACTTCTCCCGCACAACATGGAAAATATGGAAAAGAACACCCAGATTCTTAAAGAAGAGATAATTCCCTTTTTGGGAAAACATATTTCAGAAACGAGAAATATGGGAAAAATCAGGGATATCATTAATCTGGTAACGTTTAATACTTCACGTTATGAAAATGGAAATTTGGACAAGGTTGTGCAGGCATTTAAGCGGCTTTCGGATTTTCCTGCATTTCGCAGGCACTTTACAGACATGAGCAAAGAGGATATACAGGAACTGTTTCGGAATATAGATTTCGACAGAGCAGCAGGACGGGAAGAGTGGTCCGATAAATTTCTGGATATGCTGCGTGTGGGTGTCAAAGGCGGTGCAGGTGTGGAGAACCGAGAAGATTTTATGACGCTGCTCCATGGAATGCTGATTAATGAAAGTGTTTATATGCCTCTGCTGCATGTGATGCTTCCGGTGATCTTAAACGGAACTCCTGTTTTTTCAGAAATCTGGCTGGACCCGGATGAGGAATCAGAGGAGAGCACAGGCGGGGGAGAAACCGGAGTAAAAATGCTTTTGAAATTCGACATGAAGGATGTAGGATTTTTTGATATTTTTTGCTATTATGAGAAAGGAAAAATAGATTTACTGCTGCATTATCCTGAAAATCTGACAGAACATGAGAGTGAAATCAGAGAAGGAATTGCAGAAATTCTGAAAAAGAATGGAATGGAAATCAGGTATCTGGCAGTGGAACAGGGAAAAGAGTCTATTCCCGTATCTGCTGCATTTCCAAAGATTTATGAAAGGAGAAATTCTATCAATGTCACAATTTAAAGACAATCTGGATAAGAAAGCGGTAGCTTTAAAATATGATGAAGCGCAAAACTCTGCTCCGGTTATTGTTGCTTCCGGAATGGGATATGTGGCAGAGAAAATCGTTGAAATTGCCAACGAAAGCGGTGTTCCGGTGTATGAAGACAATTCTCTTGCTACGGTCTTGACACAAATGGAGCTGGGAAAAGAAATTCCGCCGGAGTTGTATCAGACCATTGTAGATATTTACGCATACTTTCTGAAATATGTTCCAAAAAAAGAAGAACATCAGGAGGAAAAATAAGTTTCTATCATAGAACATACAAACCTCAGCTGTTGTAAGTGGATTCATATGTACACATCATTTTAAAGAAATTAAATATGAAAATAAAGGTCAATAGAGAGGAATCAGAGAAATTGAAAACGAAAAAGGCAGGAGGGGTCACCGCCTGCCTTTTTTGACACTTTACAGTTTTTACTGTAATAACTGAAGAACACCCTGTGGAAGCTGATTTGCCTGAGCAAGCATAGCCTGAGAAGACTGTACAAGAATGTTATTCTTTGTATACGCCATCATCTCATTAGCCATGTCAACGTCACGGA